>JAFSWZ010000040.1 GCA_017450125.1 Synergistaceae bacterium
GAAAAGGCCGTAGGTATGGATATTTTTGCGGAACGGTAAATTAGGAGGCGGGAGATATTAAATGCCTGAGAAGAAAGAAATTAAAGGAGTAATAGAGAGGATCTCCGGCTCTCTTGTCGTAGCTGGCGGGATGGAGGGCGCGTCGATGCAGGACGTTGTGCACATCGGCGAACTCGGACTCGTCGGCGAAATACTGGAGGTAAACGGCGACAAGGCATCAATACAGGTCTACGAGGAAACATCCGGCCTTATGCCCGGCGAACCAGTAGTGTCGATGGGAGAACCTCTGAGCGTTGAGCTTGGCCCGGGGATCATTGAGCAGTTCTACGACGGAATACAGAGGCCGCTCGAACTTATCGAGATAGCAGCTAAGAGCCCCTACATTTCGAGGGGAATCAGCGTACCTGCGATTGACCGCAAAAAGAAATGGGACTTCACCCCGAAGGTCAAGGTCGGCGAGGAAGTCATTGCTGGCGACATTCTCGGAACGGTTCAGGAGACCGTAGTAGTCGAACATAGAATCATGGTGCCCTACGGTGTGAAGGGCAAAGTGGCCAAGATCGAGAAGGGCGAGCACACAGTCGAGGACGTTATAGCGGTAATCGACGACAACGGCACGAAGCATGAAGTGAAGATGCTCCAGAAGTGGCCTGTCCGCCGTCCGCGTCCCGTGAAGACACGTCTTGCGCCGAACGTTCCCATGACGACGGGACAGAGAGTCGTTGATGCGTTCTTCCCCGTAGCACTCGGCGGAACAGCGTGCGTGCCCGGCCCGTTCGGTTCAGGGAAGACTGTTATACAGCACCAGTTCGCGAAGTGGGCGCAGGCTCAGATAGTGGTTTACGTAGGATGCGGCGAACGCGGAAACGAGATGACCGACGTTCTGCTTGAGTTCCCGGAACTCGATGACCCGCAGACCGGCCAGCCCCTGATGAAGCGCACAACCCTCATTGCGAACACGTCGAACATGCCCGTCGCCGCACGTGAAGCCTCCGTGTACACAGCAATCACGCTCGCAGAGTACTACCGCGACATGGGCTACTCTGTGGCACTTATGGCAGACAGCACCTCGCGCTGGGCAGAAGCTCTCCGCGAAATGTCCGGCCGTCTCGAAGAAATGCCCGGCGAAGAAGGTTACCCCGCATATCTGGGCACACGTCTTGCGAGCTTCTACGAGAGAGCTGGACGCTGCATCGTCAACGGCAAGGACGGCCGCGAAGGAAGCATTACCGTTATCGGGGCAGTCTCACCTCCCGGCGGCGACTTGTCCGAGCCCGTTACGCAGAACACGTTGCGCGTTACCAAAGTCTTCTGGGGACTTGATGCTAACCTCGCGTATCAGAGGCACTTCCCCGCAATCAACTGGCTGAACAGCTACTCGCTCTACACGGAGAGGCTTGACCCGTACTGGGACGAGAAGTTCGACGACCAGTGGAGCAGCCTCCGCGTCGAGGCGATGAGCCTTCTCGAGCAGGAATCACAGCTCAACGAAATAGTGAGGCTCGTCGGAATCGATGCCCTTTCGCGTGATGAACGTATGGTAATGGAGACGGCCAAGTCTCTGCGTGAAGACTTCCTGCACCAGAACGCTTTCCACGAGATAGATACTTATGCTTCTATGGACAAGCAGTTCAAGATGCTGAAGACTATCGTAGCTTTCCACCATGCGGGGCTTGACGCACTCAGGAAGGGCGCGCCGATGAACAAGCTGTTCAACCTGCCTGTACGCGAGCAGATTGCAAGAATGCGCTACCTTGAGGAGAAGGACATCGGGCAGATCGACAAGCTCGAGGATACCATCAAGGAGCAGATTAGTGCAATAGTACCTGTCGGAGGTGATAACAATGCTGCCTAGAGAGTACAGGACAATATCAAGCATTTCCGGCCCGCTGATGATGGTCGAGAAGACTGCGGATGTGCGTTATGACGAGCTGGTAGAAATCACCCTCGCGAACGGAGACAAGCGCAGGGGAAAAGTTCTTGAGATAGAGAAGGACAGGGCACTTGTTCAGGTCTTCGAGGGCACTTCAGGCATAGAGAACGAGGACGCGAAGGTTCGTTTCTTGGGCAAGGTCTTGACGCTTCCCGTGTCGAAGGACATGCTCGGAAGAGTCTTCAACGGACGCGGCGAGCCCATCGACGGAGGAGCTCCGCTTATCCCCGAGCAGAACATAGACATTAACGGTATGCCCATGAATCCGTTCTCGCGCGACTTCCCTTCGGAGTTCATTCAGACGGGAATTTCGACGATCGACGGCCTTAACCCGATGGTCAGAGGGCAGAAGCTCCCGATATTCTCAGCGTCAGGACTTCCCCATAACCGTATGGCGGCACAGATTGCGCGTCAGGCAACGGTTATCAGCGGACATGAAGATTTCGCGGTTGTGTTCGCGGCAATGGGTATAACGTTCGAGGAAGCGTCGTTCTTCATGGAGGACTTCAGGAGGACGGGCGCGCTTCAGAGGACAGTGCTCTATATCAACTTGGCCGACGACCCGGCGATTGAGCGTATCTCAACTCCTCGTATCGCACTGACTGCGGCGGAATACCTTGCGTTTGAATGCAACATGCACGTTGTCGTCATTCTTACCGACCTCACGAACTACTGCGAGGCTCTGCGTGAGATTTCTGCGGCACGCAAAGAAGTTCCCGGCCGTCGCGGCTATCCTGGCTACCTGTATACAGACCTTGCGACGATGTACGAACGTGCAGGCCGTCTCAAGGGCAAGAGCGGTTCAATCACGCAGATACCCATTCTCACGATGCCTGAAGACGACAAGACGCACCCGATTCCTGACCTTACGGGCTACATCACTGAGGGACAGATAATCCTCAGCAGAAGCCTTCACCGTCAGGGAATTTATCCGCCGGTTGACGTTATGCCTTCGCTTTCACGTCTGAAGGATAAGGGTATCGGCAAGGGCAAGACCCGCGAGGATCATGCAGACCTTATGAACCAGCTTTTCGCGGCCTATGCACGCGGCAAGGAAGCGAAGGAACTTGCGGTAATTCTCGGCGAAGGTGCTCTGTCGGACGAGGACAAGGCTTTTGCGAAGTTCGCGGATGTCTTCGAGGACAAGTATGTACGTCAGGGCGAGTACGAGAACAGGACGATTCAGGAGACGTTACAGCTGGGCTGGGATCTGCTCACGATGATTCCTGTGAAGGAACTGAAGCGTATCCGCGACGCATACATCGACAAGTACTTAAAGCCGCTGCTTGAGGGCAAGAAGGCCGACGCGTAAGGGAGGGATTGACCGATGGCACGCATCAACGTCAACCCCAACCGTATGGAGCTGTCGCGTCTGAAGAAGAGGCTTGCGGTTGCGAGACGCGGGCACAAGCTCCTGAAGGACAAGCAGGACGCGTTAATCAAGGCGTTCTTGGAGAAGGCAAAGGCCGGCAAGGAGTTGCGGGAGGAAGTCGAGAAGGAGTTAGCGGAGTGCTACGGAACGTTTGTGCTCTCGCGCGCTCAGACTACCCCCGAGATTCTGGAGCAGGCACTCATCTTTCCGGGCGCGAAGTCCACGCTGTCCGTGAAGTGGCGCAACGTCATGAGCGTAATGGTTCCTGAATACGACGTTAAGCAGGAAGGAAGCCCGGTGAATTACGGCTTCGTGAACGTACCTCTTCTGCTTGATGCGGCTCTGGAACAGTTCAGCAGTCTCATAGGAAGGCTGTTGCACTTGGCCGCAGAGGAGAAGGCCATCAGGCTCATGGCAGGAGAGATTGAGCGCACAAGACGCAGGGTCAACGCGCTGGAATACGTGATGATTCCGAACCTTGTGGAGACGATACGCTACATCAGCATGAAGCTCGACGAGCAGGATCGCTCGACGTTAAGCAGGCTGATGAAGATAAAGGAAATCGTTTCTGGAAAGTAAAAGCAGTAACGTAGGAATCCCCCTAATAAATGACACTCAATTGTCATTTTGGGGGATTTTTTTTGGGCATGTTACAATACTCCGCAAATTATCATACCGTAACAGGAGGTTTATCTTCATGGCCACACTTCAGCAGCTCAGCTACGCAGTCAAAATCAGCGAGGCAGGTTCAATCAACAAGGCTTCCGAAATCCTATATGTGGCTCAGCCGTCATTAACGAGCTCGATTCAGGAACTGGAGCGTGAGTTCGGCTTCAAGATTTTCCACAGGACGGGACGCGGAGTAATTCTCACGCCGGAAGGTTCGGAGTTCATTCTTTATGCGCGTCAGGTCTGCAGCCAGTATCAGGAACTCATTGACAGGTTCAGCAGCCCGCAGACCATCAAGAAGAAATTTGCGGTCTCGACGCAGCACTACTCTTTTGCGGTCAAAGCCTTCGTCGAACTCGTGCAGGAATATGACACGCTCAACTATGATTTTGCCATCAGGGAGACAATGACCCGGGACGTTATCAGCGACACAGCCAGCCTCAAAAGCGAAATCGGAATACTTTACCTGAGCAGCTTCAACAAGTCCGCAATCACAAAGCTGCTCCGTGCTTCAGGCCTAGAGTTCCACCGCCTGATAACCTGTAGTGCGTATGTGTACCTCTGGGCCGGACATCCGCTCGCAAAAAACTCATCGATAAAGTTCGAGGAGCTCCAGAACTACCCCTGCCTGTCGTTCGAGCAGGGCGACACTTCATCATTCTATTACGCTGAAGAGATACTCAGCACCCGCGAATATTCCCGCGCAATCAAGGCCAACGACCGCGCAACCATGCTCAACCTCATGAAGGGCCTCAACGGTTACACGTTATGTTCCGGGATAATCTGCACGGAGCTCAACGGCAACGATTACCTTGCTGTTCCGTTCGAGGCAGAGTCTGTCGACGAGAGCAGCATCATGGAAGTCGGCTACATCACGCGCGAAAACACAATACTTAGCAGGATCGGAGAACAGTACATCGAGAAGATAAGAGCCTATCTCGGAGCAGAAAAATAGCAAAACTTTATAGCTTGGTATTCGTGGCACGTATTAGACAGATTTTAATTCACACCTAAAATGTATGCTATAAATTTTCAGGAACGAAGTGATACAAATTGTCTGGTACAAAATTCAAGCTGAGCAGTCTTTGGAGCTCAGAAGACGGCCTAGCTAACTGGATAGGGTTCATCATTATCGCAGTTGGAGCATACAGCGTATTGACGGGAGCTTTCGATTTTTCTGCGGCGACTTTCTCGACGTGGGGCAACGGCAAAAGTTTATCTGAGCAGTTCACCTCAGGGCTGTACACGAAATGACTGCGGACGTACGTAGTGCTGGCGGTGCTCTTCACGCTCGGGGCAGCCCTCAAAAAGGAGAATCCCGCAAAGTTCCTCGCAGGTTTCACGGTACTCTTCGTGCTGTCGGTTCTTGTGAGGCTCATAAGCGCGGAATACACCTTCAATCGTTATCTTGAGTGGGCATTCTTTGCGTTGATAGTCGGCCTCGTAATCGCCAACACAACAGGGACTCCCGAATGGCTGAAGTATGCTGCGCAGACCGAGTACTACATCAAGGCAGGACTCGTGATAATGGGCTTCTCGGTTCTGTTCTCGAACATCGTGAACTTCGGGCTTTACGGTCTGGGTATCGCGTGGGTAGTTACGCCGATAGTGATACTGTTCATGTGGTGGTTCGGAGTAAGCGTGCTGAAGATTGACAGCAAGCCTTTCGTCATCACGATAGCCACAGCCACGAGCGTCTGCGGAACAAGTGCGGCCATAGCCTCAGCAGCCGCATCGAAGGCCAAGAAGGAAGAGTTATCGCTGGCGGTCTCAATCTCGATAATCTTCACGATATTAATGATGGTGTTCGAGCCGGTAATCATCCGTGCAGTCGGTCTCGGCGAACTCATGGGCGGCGCGCTCATCGGCGGGACTGTAGACTCAACAGGAGCAGTTACGGTTGCGGGTACGGCACTCGGACAGCTTGGCTAGACTTCGGCGGTACTCGTGAAGTCCATACAGAACATACTGATAGGGTTCATCGCGTTTGCGGTGGCTGTGTTCTTCGCTACAAGAGTCGAGAGGAAGCAGGGTTCGAAGAGTGAAGTTACTGCGGCGGACATCTGGACGCGCCTGCCGAAATTCATTCTCGGTTTCTTCGCGGCATCTATAATCGCATCGTTCGTGTTCCTGCCGCTGGCCGACAAAGCAAACGTCAGCGCAATCAACAAGGTGCTTGACCAGTACAAGAACTGGGCGTTTGTGCTGGCATTTACGAGCATCGGCCTCAATACCAACTTCAGGGAGCTTAAGGACAGCCTTGCTTCTGGCAAAGCATTAACCCTCTACATCGTCGGACAGTTCTTCAACATCGTATTGACCTTTGCGGCAGTGTATCTCCTCCTCTCAGGAAAATTCTTCCCGCTCCCCAGCATTGCACTCTAGGAAAATGATTAACGGTTTACGCAGGCACGGGGCAGAAGTAATTTCTGCTCTGGTGCTCTCCTTGTCGGTGGTGTGCACGATATACATCATGATTCACAACATAGGGCTTGATGACTCGCTGGACTTCGGGGCGGGAGCTTACTACTACGCAGATATGCCGGGCTTCGAGAAATGGACGGATAAAGTGTATTACATATCGCAGTTCCCGAGCATCGTGATAATTCTGCTGTTCCTTGTGTGGGGAGCCGTAATGTATTGGCTGTGGATATGGCTCGACATCAGAGAGGAGAAAAAATCTTAATGCTGGACAAAACATTAATCTTCATTCAGAAGCACAAATACGGCCTCATATCTATAGGCTCAGTGTTCGTATTAGTGTTTCTGTGGTGGCTGGGGAGCGTCTTAAACTGGTTCAACCCCGTATTCATTCCGTCAATCGGGTCGGTAAAAGATGCCTTCCTTCAGACGCTGGAGGACGGGTACAAGGGCTATTCTCTGCTCTACCACATAGGGGCGAGCATGAAGAGGCTGTTTATCGCCGTAACATTGGCATTCATAGCCGCGTCAGTTCTCGGGCTTGTCTGCGGAATGAGCAAGGTTGTGCTGGCGGTAATTGACCCGTTCATAGAGTTCTACCGTGCACTTCCTCCGCTTGCCTACAACACATTGATAGTCCTCTGGCTCGGAATAGGGGACGAGTCGAAAATTGCCCTGCTGTTCCTGAGCGCGTTTGCACCCATCTTCATTCAGACGGTGTTCGGTGTACAGAGAATACCCAGAGACAGAATCAACGGAGCACGTTCGCTCGGGGCTGACAGTTTCACGCTGTTTTTCAAGGTGATATTCCCGTCTGCACTGCCGGATATTCTCACGGGGCTTCGCACGGCCGTCGGCGTGGCTTATGCGACGCTGGTTGCCGCAGAAATGGTAGCTTCGGCTTCGGGCATCGGCTGGATGGTGCTTGACGCGAGCAAGTACATTCTTTATCCGACCGTCTACTTCGGAATAATCATCATGGGACTCATCGCAATATTAATCGACCTTGTATTACGCCGTCTTATTCTTCTTGCCACGCCATGGCAGAGAGAGACAGCATAAATTTTGAGGAGGGTACAACTATGAAAGCGGTAAAGGTTTTAGCGTTGCTGTTAGTTCTTGTCATTGCAGGACAGGCACAGGCAGCTTCACAGCCGAAAGTGATCACAATGGGCTACTGGGAATCCCCGAACGGCGAGCTTCTGGTGAAGGAAACAGGCGCATTGTCTGAGGCGTTCCCCGATATACAGATACGATGGCTCGAGTTTCAGTCGGGCACGGATATTCTGACGGCCATGCAGTCCGGCTCTCTGGACTTCGCAACTATAGGCACTCCTCCGGCAGTAATGGGCATCATCAACAATTACCCGTTCAAGGTGTTCTACCTTCACGATGTTATAGGCGAGAGCGAGGGGCTGATAGTCAAGAAGTCTTCGGGCATCGAATCAATCGCTGACCTCAAGGGCAAGAAAATCGCCGTACCTTTCGGGACAACTTCGCACTTCGCGTTCTTGAACGTCCTCAAGGCTAACGGCCTCAAGGTCTCAGACTTCACGCTCTACGACATGACCCCGCCGGATATTTTTGCGGCATGGCACAGGGGAGACATCGACGGAGCTTATACGTGGGAGTCCGTGAAGTCCCAGCTCATAGAGGCAGACGGAAGGCAGCTGATAAGTTCTGCAGAGGCGGCAAAAGTCGGCGGCCTTACAGCAGAGATAGGCATAGTGAGCACGAAGTTCTACGCGGTATATCCTGACATCGTGAAGAAGTACATAGACATTCTTGATGAGGCTGTGCATTCATACAGGGAGAATCAGGAAGCCGCCGCCGGTCTCATGGCTAAAGGTCTTGGCCTGCCGGTTAAGGACGCGTTGACAGCCATGAATGAAATCATCGTCAAGGACAAATCCGAACAGCCTGAATATTTCCGTGAGGGCGGAGAACTTCAGAGCGTACTTTTTGCGACGGGAGAATTTCTGTACGACCAGCACAGTGTGGTGAAGAAGCCTGAGCAGGACATAATCAACCGTGCAATATTGACGGAACTATACGAGTAAGAGGAGGAACAGCCATGATAAAGACGGGCAGCATACACAGTGAAGAGCCTTTACTGAGCCTTCAGGGAGTCGATATGAACTTCAAGCAGGGCAGGGGATATTTTCAGGCACTCAAGGATATCAACCTTGACGCGTACGACGGAGATTTCATCTGCCTTCTGGGTTCGAGCGGGTGCGGCAAAACTTCACTGCTGAACATTATGGCGGGTTACGTCCGGCCAAGTTCGGGGCAGGTTATCTTCAGGGGGCAGGAGTTCACGAGGCCTTCAAGTGATGTCGGAGTAGTCTTCCAGCAGCAGAACCTGTTTCCGTGGCTTACGGTGTACAAGAACGTAGAATTTGGCTTGAGGCTGAAGAGGCTTCCGGCTTCGGAACGCAGGGAAATCGTCGAACATTACCTCGAGCTTGTCGGGCTTGAGGACGCAGTGGACAAATACCCTCACCAGCTCTCGGGCGGAATGAAGCAGAGGGCAACTATCGCACGGACATTAGCCCCTGATCCGAAAGTCGTGCTCTTCGACGAGCCTTTCAGCGCACTTGACGCACTGACCCGCGAGAAGATGCAGGAGCACATACGCTCGATCTGGCAGAGGTCGAAAAAGTGCTTCCTGTTCATCACACACGACGTGGATGAAGCGTTGCTGCTCTCACGCAGGCTGTTAATCATGAAGGCCGGGCCCGGAAGAATACACGCGGATTACCCCAACCCATTGACACGCGACGGACGGGAATACAACGCATGGGACATCCGCAACGCCGAAAGCTATAAGGAAGTCCGCGAAAGCATCATAACGATGATTCAGAGCGAAGAGGACATCAAGATTGCAAGCCTTGCCGGATAACATGAACAGACGAAAAATTTTAGTGCTCGGTATCGACGGCATGGATCAGCACACGACGAAGAGGCTTCTTGATGAGGGCAAGCTCCCCAACATCAAGGAGTTTCTTGAGCGCGGTTCAGCCCGTGAGAATCTCGACATGCTCGGTGCACTCCCTACTATCACCCCTCCGTGCTGGACCACCTTAGCGACAGGAGCATACCCGGCGACGCACGGCATAACGTGTTACTGGCGGCAGTCCCCCGACAGCCTTGATGCCGTAGTGTACAACATGGACTAGCGTTTCTGCAGAGCCGAGCAGATCTGGAACGTTACGGCTGAAGCAGGGATTAAGACTCTCGTGTGGCACTGGCCCGGTTCGTCTTGGCCGCCGAGTTCAGCGAGTGAGAACCTTCATGTTGTTGACGGCACACAGCCCGGCTCGGTGAACATGGGAATCGCGCAGATGGACTGGGAGAAAGTCATCATAGCATCTAAGGACACGGACAGCCTGAAGTACATTCCCAGAGCAGAGAGGCCTGCAGGTGTCGGGTGCATAATCGATAACGTTGAAGCACTGATACCCAGCAATTCTGATGATGAGATGATGGAATTATGGTGGGGCGACGAGGCGAGAAGCGGCAGAGAGATACGCACATACGTTCACGGTCTCGAGGACTCGGAAATCATGATAGGCGCGAGGGTAGGTTATGACGTTGTGAGCAGTCCCATAAAGAAGGCCGAACGCTGGAACGTTGAGACTGGTGATGACGCGCTGGAGTTCGTGCTGTTACTGTCGGGAGGAACTCAGCGGCGCGTGGGATTAATCCTCAAGGACGGCGGGGCTTATTCGGAGGTCAGAATCTACAAGAACAAGAAGGCACTTCAACCCATCGTTACACTTCACGTCGGCGAGATGACGAGCGGAATAATTGACGAGGCAAGCAAGAACGGAATCACCAAGCCCTGCAGCAGGTCATACAAGCTGCTTGAACTTGCAGAGGACGGCTCAAAGCTCAGGCTGTGGGTGAGCAACGCGCTCGACACCACGAATAATACCCTCTGGAGTCCGCCGGAACTTCTTGAACGCCTGCCGGACTCTCCTCCGCCCGTGAGCTTAATCGGCGGCGAAGACTCGAACCTTGTGCGTGAAGTCTTCCTGCCCTCTTGGGAAGTCTATAACCGCTGGCAGGCACAGAGCATCAAGCATCTCATCGAGACCGAACATTACGGGGCAGTTTTCACGCACCTTCACAACGTAGACTGCGCGGGGCATCAGTTCTGGCACTTGGCCAAGACCCTGCCGGAATGGGAGTACACCGACGAGAAAATCTATCAGCCGTTCATTGAGCAGGTGTACATTCAGACTGATAAATATCTGGGCGAGTTTCTGGACTTCCTCGATGAAGGCTGGACTGTCTTTATCGTCTCGGATCACGGACTGATTGTCGGCGAGAACATTCCTCCTGACATAGGCGAGTACGGCGGGCTGAATCTCGGTGTCATGAAGGAGCTGGGCTACACAGTCTTGAAGAAGGACGCGAACGGCCAAGAGATTGACGCTGTCGACTGGGAGAAGACGCGTGCAGTCCAGATACGCAGCAACTACATCTACATAAACCTTAAGGGCAGGGACAAATTCGGCATCGTTGAGCCTTCAGAGAAATATGCTCTTGAAGAACAGATTATCTCCGACCTCTACAGCTACAGAGACAAGCGGACACATAAGCGGGTTGTAGGGCTGGCGTTGCGGAACAGGGACAGCATAGCACTTGGACTCGGGGGCAGTGAATGCGGGGATATATTCTTCACCGTTGAGGAAGGGTACAACAGGCTTCACGGCGACGGTCTGAGCACATCAGGGGGATATTTCGGGACATCAGTAACGCCGGTGTTCATAGCATCGGGCGGGGGATAAAGCAGAACTTCACAACTTCAAGGGTAATCCGTCAGGTTGACCTTGCGCCGACAATCTCGGCACTGCTCAATGTGAGAGTTCCGCACGACTGCGAGGGTGCGGCTGTGTATCAGATTATGGAGGCTCAGTGATGAATGACCTTACACAGGATGAGTTTGATGAATTGATTTACGACGACGAACAGGCTGCAGTAATCTTCTTCCACAAAACGGGCTGTGCTGTATGCGAGGAAGTATCAGGGAAGCTCGACGGCCTCAGCAGGAATTACAACCTCATTTTTGCGGGTGTCAATGCCCTTGAGGAACGTGAATTGTTCTCGCGCTTCGGGCTTCGCGGAGTTCCGCAAGTATTGTTCTTCAAGGACGGAAGGTTACTCAAGACGTTAGCTGGACGGCACGACAGCAGGGAGTACGTGAACAGCATAGAGCTTCTGACTCTGTCGGGAATAGAAGCATCGCAGGCCTTGAAGAAACATGATGACGCTCCTGAACTTGAGACGGTCTCAGGACATGGAGCAATGATTTAGAGAGGGGATAAGACAATGCCAGCAATAGATTACGCATCACTGAAGAAGGGCGGCTTCATGCGCCAGCGGCCGGTTGAGTATTTCTCGCTGAGGCTGGGAATAACAGGAGGCCACGTAACAGCAGAACAGTTAGCCGTAATAACAGAAGTATCCAAGAAATACGGGAGGGGCTGGATACACCTGACATCGCGTCAGGGCATCGAGATACCGTATATAGAGTACGATGACATAGATGCCGTGAAGGAAGAATTATCGCGCGGAGGAGTGTTTCCCGGAGCAAGCGGCCCGCGTGTCCGCACGATAACGGCCTGTCAGGGTAACGCTGTCTGCGGCAATGCCTGCATCGACACTCAGAGTATCGCCTGTATTCTGCATGAACGTTATTACGGCCAAGATCTGCCCCACAAGTTCAAGATGGGAGTTACAGGCTGCCCCAACAACTGCCTGAAAGCTGAGGAGAACGATCTCGGCATCAAGGGGGGAATACGCCCGGAATGGATCGGTGAAGGGTGCGTGCATTGCGGAAAGTGCGCGAAGTCATGCCGCAGAGGAGCAATCACGGACGCTGACGGGAAGATTATTGTTGACCGTGATAAATGCGTAAGCTGCGGAAAGTGCGCGAGGGTTTGCCCGGCCGGAGCGTTCGAGGCTCAAGAAGGATATTGCGTGTACTTCGGCGGACTGTTCGGGAACACGATTAACAGGGGAGAAGCATTGTTACCCTTCATAACGGACAGGGAAGCACTGCTTAGGGTTTGTGATGCCGCAATAAGTTTCTTCCGCGAAAACGCACAGCCCGGCGAACGCTTCAAGTTCACGATTGACAGGGTGGGGATTGACGCGCTAAGGTCAAAACTCACTGAGGCACTAGAAGAAAACTCCCCCGCGTAAAGTCTGCGGGGGCATCGTGTTATTGATTGCTCTCCATGAAGGCCATCATTGCCGCCGCTGCCTTCTTCGCTCCGTCGACAGCATGAACAACCGTCTTAGCTCCAGTAACTACATCTCCCGCCGCAAAGACTCCCTCACGCGTGGTCATGTAGTTATCGTCGACGATGAGGAGGCCGTTCTCCGCCGCAGTAAGCCCGCTCGTTGTGCGCACAAGTTTTCCGCGCGGCACTTGGCTGATGGATATTATCGTAGAGTCCGCCTCAACCTGTATGCGCTCGTCCTCGTGGCCTATAATCTCGTCGTTCTCGCCGTAAATCGTCCTGCAGAACACAGGCCCTTTCTCCGTAATCTCCTGCACCTGCATTCCCGTAACAATCTCCGCACCGTCAAGCTCAGCGTACGCAACCTCGCTCGAACTCGCCGCAATCTCCTTGCCCATCGCGTACAGAGTTACGTAGCGCGTTCCGTTGCGCAGCGCCGTGCGGGCAACATCCATCGCCGCATTGCCCACGCCGATGACCGCGACACGTTCACCCAGATGGTGAGCCTTCGGGTTCGCGAGGTAGTTCATCGCGTAATGTACATTCCCGAAACTTTCTCCCTTGATGCCGAGCGTTCGGGGAAGTTCCGCGCCTGTCCCGACGAAGATTGATGCGTATCCGTCCCTGAAGAGGTCGTCAATCATGAGGATGCTTCCTATTGTGGCGTTGAGGCGGATCTGTATTCCCATCTCGTTGAGACGGGCTTCATAACGGTCAAGCATACTCTTCGGGAGTCTGAACTCCGGGATGCCGTACTGCATTACGCCGCCGATTTTGCTCTTCCACTCGAAGACTGTTACAGGGTAGCCTTCTCGCGCAAGAAGGACAGCGACGGTGATTCCTGCCGGTCCTGCACCGATGACGGCGACTTTCTGGCTCTTGCGGTGAACGGGAACTGAGACGAACATACGGTCAAGGTACATTTCGGAGATGTATTTCTCGATGCTGGAGAAGTGTACGGGGCTGTCTTTTCGGCCGCGTATGCAGTGGCCGGCGCATTGCTTAGCGTGGTTGCAGACTTCCGCGCAGACTGCGGACAGCGGGTTGTTGGCGAACAGCTTTTCTCCGGCTTCCATGAGCTTGTGTTGCTTGAAGAGCTGGATTATCTCAGGAATAGGAGTGTGGACAGGACAGCCTTCCTGGCAGAGCGGACGTTTGCAGTTCAGGCAGCGTTCGGCTTCGGTTACTATGTGCAACGGCATGTGATGTTTCCCCCTCTTGAACAGAATTGTTGCGTGAATGAAGGCATTATAGCATTCTCAACGCTGTCCCTTGTCGTACACTTGGCCAAGAGCACGCGGCGACCTGTTGTGCTTGCTGAATAACACCAGCAGTAACAGCGTCAAGACATACGGCAGAATCCTCACAAGGTCATTGTACCCCGAAGGAAGCCCGAGCTGATTGATGATTGCCGCACCTCCGCTACGAGCAAAACCGAAAATCAAGCACGCGCCGAGCGACGGCAGAATCGACCAGTTCCCGAAGATCAACGCCGCAATAGACAGATACCCGTAGCCCAGATAAATATCCGGCGAGAAGTTCGCACTCACTGAATACGCAAACGCAAGCCCCGCTATTCCCGACAGACACCCCGAGATGAACACCGCAACAGTCCTCACGGCGTACACGTTAATTCCTGCCGCGTCCGCAGAGTGCGGATTGTCCCCGCAGGCACGGAGACGCATTCCGTAAACCGTCCTGTAGAGCACGTACCACATCACCACAGCCACAACCACAATGATGATCTCGAACGGGTAGATGTCCCTGAAGACCGCTCCGACAACAGGAATATCACTCAGTCCCGGAACAGTCAGGCGTGTGCTCGCCCCCAGCGTGAACTTGTTGGCTGTGCTCCCGAACAGTGAAGCGTTGATGCTCTTGGTCAGGAAGCTCGTTAAGGCCATCGCAAGAATGTTCATCACAACTCCGCTGATGACCTGGTCGGCCTTGAAGCGTATGCACAACAGCGCGTGAAGGAGCGCGAACATTCCACCGCCGATTACTGCGCACACAAACCCCACGTAGTACGGCACCTGCGAACTCGGCCCGAATATCCCCGCCAGCCACACCACAGCCAGCGCGCCGGTGAACGCACCGAAACCCTGAAACCCTTCAAGCGCAAGGTTGGTGATGCCGCTCTTCTCGCTGTATATTCCGCCGATCGCCATTATGAACAGCGGAAGTGAGAACGCCAGCCCGTCAATAATTATCATGTCCAGCATGGTTATTTCCTCCTCTTCCTGTCCAGAACGGCAGAACACGCCGCGAACGTCAGAATGAATGCCGTTATCAGGCTCGCTATCTCCGGCTCGATGTGCTGGCGCGAGCTCATGTACACCGTGCCTTTAGAGATTATCGTTATCAGGAACGACGCAAGAACGCATCCGACGGGGTTATTTCCGCCGAGAAGTGATACTGCGATTGCGTCAAAGCCCATTGACGGAGTTACGCCCGGCTGAATCGCGGCCAAGTAACCGCAGAAGTACGACACTCCCGCAAGCCCCGCAAGTGCTCCCGAGAACGTCATTGTGAGCAGTGATGTACGCTGTACGTTCATCCCCGCGTAGTAGGCCGCCTTCGGTGAGAGGCCCACAGCTTTGACCTCGTAGCCGTAAGTCGTCCGGTTCAGCACCCACTGTAGCACAAGAGCCGTAACAATCGCCAGCGGAAACGCCAGCGTAATATCCACCTTCAGCTTCTCCCATCGGAAGCCCGAAATCGTCAGACGTGCCGCGTCAACAATGGACTTGCTCTGACGCGATACAGGATTAATGTAGAACGTGTTGATGTAGAACGTTATCAGGTACATCAAGATAGAGTTCAGCATTATCGAGCTGACCACCTCGCTGACGTTGAAGCGGTAACGAAGCCAGCCGATGAGTGCACCGATTAACGCACCGGCCAAGAATCCCGCAAGCACCACAACGATTCTTGACGGGATGAAGCCCGCAAGAATGTGTGCAGTTATTCCCGCCGCCATCATCTGCCCGCTCACTCCGATGTTGAAGAACCCGCCTTTCAGTGCCAGCGCAACCGACAAGGACGCAAAAATCATCGGTGTCATCGCGTCAATGAAGCTCATGAAGTCCGTGAACATGCTCTGACGGCCAGCGTACTTCGCCTTCTCCATCAGGCCCGAGCCCTGCAGAAGGTTCATGTATGCGGCTACCGGGTCTTTGCCCATCATAAAGAGTATTAACGCTCCGAACAGAAGGCTTATCACTATTGCGAGGCAGGACAGAAAAAGTTTCCTCATGATTTCCGCACCCCCATCATGTACAGGCCTATATCATCTACAGTTAATTCACTCGCGGGAGCTATCTTGTTGATGCTTCCGTTGTAGATTACGGCGATTGTGTCCGCGCAGTCCATAATCTCGTCGAGGTCGAGGGAGATTAACAGCACCGCCGCTCCTCTGTCCCGTTCGGCGACAATCTGCCTGTGAATGTTCATCACTGCTCCGGCATCGAGGCCTCGTGTCGGCTGCATGAAGATGATTAACGGTGTCCGCATGTCGACTTCACGCGCGATGATTGCCTTCTGCTGGTTTCCGCCGGACATTGAACGGGTTATCGTTGCTCCGCCCTGACTGCTTCGGATGTCGTAACGTTCCAGCAGCTTCTGGCCGTGCTCGTTGAAGGCCGACTCGCTGATTACTCCTTTGCGCGAAAACTCAGGGCTGTAGTACAGGCGAAGCGGGAAGTTATCACGAAGCGTGAAGTCCAGCACTAACCCGACGTTGTGCCTGTCCTCAGGGATGTACGCTATTCCTGCCTCGATGCGCTCCCTCACACCTGCGCGGGTAATGTCCTGTCCGTTGAGAGTGATGCTTCCTCCTGCGCAGGGCATTAGTCCCGCGATTGCGTCGGCCAGCTCGTTCTGCCCGTTCCCGGAGACTCCAGCAACCGCAAACACCTCGCCCGAATGAATCTCGAAGCTGACGTTCTTCACTGCCTCATAGCCCGTTATGCTCTTCACGCTCATTCCCGAAACACTCAGCACAGCATCACCAAACGATGCGGGCTTCTTCTCCGTAGTGAAGGAGATTTCGCGTCCAACCATGAGCCGTGCCATCTCGTCGGTTGAGGTTGAAGGCACGTCGAGGATTGCCGCTAACTTGCCGTGATTCAGGATTGCGCACCTGTCCGCGACTGCCTTGATCTCGTTGAGCTTGTGGGTGATGAGAATGATAGTTTTGCCGTTGTCGCGAAGCCCCCTCACGATGTCTAGGAACGACTCTATCTCCTGAGGCGTTAGGACTGCGGTAGGCTCGTCGAAGATGAGTATCTCCGCCTCGCGGTAAAGCATCTTCAGAATCTCTACCCTCTGACGTGAAGCTACGTTGAGGTTCTCGATGATGTCTTCAGGGTTAATCTTGAGGCCGTAACGCTCGGAAAGTTCCGCGATGTCCGCATTGGCCTTCTTGATGTCTACACAAGGGAAAAGCCCCAGAAACTTGCTCCGGGGCTCTTGGCCAAGTATTATGTTTTCGGTAACGGTGTAGTTCGACACAAGGCGGAACTCCTGATGCACCATGCCGATACTCAGCTTCGTAGCATAACGCGGGGAGTTAATCCGCTCACGACGGCCGCGAATATATATCTCCCCTTCGTCAGGCTCATACATTCCGAACAGCATACTCACCAGCGTGGATTTGCCCGCACCGTTCTCGCCGAGCACCGCGAAAATCTCGCCCTTGTTGATTGTGAGCGAGACATCATCATTCGCGACGATGCCGGGAAAACGTTTCGTTATGTGCCGGAACTCTACGATGGGTTCGCTCATTCCGCGTCAAGTCCCTCGAAGCTGTCGGGCATTGTGCCGGAGTAGAAGGAAGCAGGAAGAATCTTGCCGGCCTTCATGAGTGCAAGTGCCGCGTCAAGTTTCGTGATTGCGTCCGCGCTGAGCTGATGCCGTCCTTCTGCCTTGACGTAGTCTATCGAGTCCTCTGCCGCACCAAGCAGGAAGTTGCCGCCCTTGAAGTTCCCCGCCGCAACATCCCTTAACACTCTCGCGTCGTTCTTGTCCATGACCTTCAGCGAGCTCGTCAGGATAACGTTAGCTTCTCCGTTCCTGCCGTCGTCGAACTGGTCAGCATCACAGCCGATGATGTACACGTCCTTAGCCTCTTTTGCCGCCGTGAACACTCCCATTCCGGCACCGCCTGCCGCAACGAAGATTACATCACAGCCCTCACGGATTAATGCCTGTCCGACTATCTTTCCGTTAGCTTGGTCGATGAACGAGCCGACGTAGTTTCCGCCGACCTGCTTGCCGGTTACGTCAGTCCCTGAGTATGAAGCGAGCTCCACAATCTGCGCGTCCGTGCCGTAATGCTTATTGGCATAATTCACGCCAGACATGAAGCCGTACTGGTAATTCACGTTCGTTGGGAAAGCTATACCGTTCACGACAGCAACCTTCTTCGTCTTAGTGGAGAGTGCCGCCGCGAGACCTGCGAGGAATCCGCCCTCCTGCTCCTTGAACTTCATAGCGTTGATGTTGCTGACCTCGATTTCCTGTCCGTCGGAATTTGCCGGCCAAGTGTCAACAAGCAGGAACTTCACATCAGGGTTGTCCTCTGCGAGTTCGGAGATGCCCGAGAACTGGAAGCCCACGCACACGATTGCGTCATAGTCTGCTGCGATGTCCTCTACGGTCTTTACGCACGAGGCAGGGTCGCCGGTCTTGTCCTGAATTGTCGTGTAGGACGAGTCAGGGTTGGTCTCGATGAACTGAAGCACTCCGTTATAGTTGTTCTCGTTGAAGCCGCCGTCGTGAACGTCATTAGGTGAAGTAACGATAGCGGTTTTTACGGGTTCGGCGGAACATGCTCCGGCGAACAAAGAGACGAACAGCACAACAGCAAGTGAACGAATAAAACACTGCTTCATAAAAACGCACCTCACTAAAAATTTGGGATGCGCGTATTATAGCAGTATGCACACGTAAAAGAATCCTGCCGTTAAACTTATGCTCTCACTTGACAAAAAGTTATTCTCACCGTAAAATCCCCCGCTTGGAATAAAAATCTAGTTTACGGAGGTACATCATGGCCAGACATATGGTTTATGGCATCAACGACAAGCCCCCCTTCCTCATAATGCTTCTGTCAGGAGCACAGCACGTGTTGACGCTTTTCGGTGCGACGACTCTGGTTCCCCTCATATTCGGTCCCGCAATGGGAATGACCCCGTTGCAAATAGCATCGTTAATCTCCTGCGTATATTTCGGAATGGGAGTAGCGACATTAATTCAGACAAGCAAGAAGCTCGGTTCAGGACTACCAATCGTTCAGGGATCGAGCTTTTCTTTTATCCCCAGCGTAATGACCGTCGTAGCTCTCTACAAGGCGCAGGGAGCAGAAACTATAATGCAGTACATGGCCGGTGCTCTGATAGTCGGAGGAGTAATCCTCTCGGTCATCGGCTACAGCAGAATCGTAGGAGTCATCCGCAAGGTCATCACTCCCGTAGTCATCGGCCCGGTCATCATGGCAATCGGCTTCTCGCTCTACGACACAGCAATCAGCGGCAACGCGGCCAAGTACTGGCCTGCCTCGCTGGGAGTTGTGCTGTTAATCTTCGTGTTCAGCCTCGTTATCAAGAACAAGTACATCAACATCTTCGCCATACTCCTCGCGATCGTCCTGACTTACTGCGCATGTCTTGGCCTCTCGATGAGCGGTGTATTCGCGCCCGGACATCCTGCATACGTGAGCCTTGACACAGTGAACGAGGCCTCATGGCTCAGGTTCTCGAGCTTCGCGGACCTGAAGGGGCTCATAATGCCGTGGGGAGCTCCGAAGTTCAGCGTAATGGCGGTAACTGCACTGCTTGCGGGGTTCTTCGCGACAATGATTGAGAGCATCGGCGACTACCACTCTGTGTCGTACGCGTCGGGAGTTGCTGACCCTGACACCGCGACAATCAGCAGGGGCATCGGCGCGGAAGGCCTGTGCTGTGCACTGTCGGGACTGTTCGGCTCAGTCGGAACAACCTCTTACACCGAGAACATCGGACTTATCGGGCTGACCGGCGTTGCATCAAGGGTAGTTGTCCGCACGGGAGCGGTAATCCTCATCCTCATGAGCTTCATCGGCAAGCTCAGTGCACTCATTGCGACGATGCCTTCACCGATAATCGGAGGTGCATACATCGCGCTGTTCGGCACAATCGGTGCAATGGGTATTCAGGTTCTGATGAGGGCTGACATGTCGAGCCAGAGGAATATATTAATTGTAGGGTTCGCGTTCTTGATGGCACTCGGCCTGCCCGGCTGGGTTGAAGCCAATCAGGCAATCTTCATGAACCCCGAGAGCTCGCAGGTCATGCAGACGCTCGGCGGAATGGCTTGGGCAGTGCTGAAGACACCGATGGCTGTTGCGGGACTTTGCGCGGCACTGTGCGACTCGCTCATTCCCGGAACGGACGAGGAACGCGGGATTAACGTTCAGCCGGAGTAAGGGACAGGTATTCAGCAATTCTTCCCTCAGTCTCACGGGCTGGGGGAAAATTTTTAACGAACAACGAACAACGAACCGAATTTGATGCCTTTGCACAGGATTACTCGCAACTAGTTAATGAAAGCCTTTCTTCCGCCCTCAAGGGCAACCCTCAGGAAAATTCCACCAGAGCTCAGGACAGGGGCTAATCTTTTCACGAGCAGCCTCGACGAGCTCAGCACGGACTACTATGCTTGCTCTTTCGGAATGCAGGGAACTGCTGAAGTCGGCGGGCTTCAGGGAAATACAAGTGAGGTACATGATATTTTTCCCCAAGCAGGTTAGCTTCATGAGGTGTCTTGAACGCTGTATTTCGTGGCTTCCTTTGGGTGCTCAGTACATGGCTGAAGGCATCACCCCAACTCAGCAGGAATAACTGTTGACCGGCGCGTCTGTGCTACAATTAAGGCATTCCGATTAACGAGGTGAACTGTTCATGAAGACAGCGGCAATTTTCCTGATAGACGGTTTCGAGGAGACAGAGGCACTCACGACGGTAGACATTCTGCGTCGCGGGGGCGTGGTCGTAACGACAGTGTCCCTGATGTCCGGCCAAGAAGTGGTCAGCAAGAACAAGATTCCCGTATGTGCCGATGCGATGTTCGACGCGGTGAAGGCTCAAAGTTTCGACATGCTGATACTTCCCGGCGGAACGCTGAACATCAAGGATCACGAGGGCTTGCAGGAGCTCGTGAAGAAGTACCACGCTGAAGGCAAGCTCATCGGTGCGATATGCGCTGCTCCTGCGGCACTGGGCAAGGCGGGAGTTCTTGCGGGTAAGACTGCGGTCTGCTATCCCGGCCTCGAGAAGCATCTTGAGGGCGCACGCATAGGAACTCACATTGTGGAGACGGACGGCAACATCACGACAGCGAAAGGCCCTGCGGTAACACCGTTCTTTGCGCTGAAGCTGCTCGAGATTCTTGAGGGCAAGGCGATGGCGGACGAGGTAGCTGAAGGCTTCCTGATTCCTCTCGTGTACAGAGGCTAAATACAGCAAATCCCCCCAGTTCAACGCTGAGGGGATATTTTTTAGTGAATAGCGTAATTCTTTGCGCAGTCAAGCATCGTTGCGCGGTCGAGGGGCTTGACGTTCTCCACAATCCATTCGCGCATCTCCTGACCTTCCGGCGTGTCCTGCGAGGCCGACAAGAACCCCAGCTCCACTCCCAGCCCTTCAGCAACATCGTGCGCGATAACCGGCCAGACTTTCCCGATGTCCCCGACGATGGGGATGCTGCCTTCATGGCGCGCAAATGCACTCATCTCCATCCTGAAGGGAATCTTGGCCGCCTTCGTCTTGGGCAGTCCCTTGTCGATTGCCTCCTGTACAGTCTGGTTGAGCTCGACAGCACGCCGTAAATTCTCGTCAAGGTCAATGCGGATTAACGACTTCTCGCGCAGGTTGTACGTATTCTGACCGCTCCACCATGCCCAGATACCGTGCCCCGTGTAGCACTCAAACGGCCCGTCGTGAATCTCCTGCGTCAACGCTACTGCACTCTCAATAATCACATCGCACGAGGCCAGCATACGTGAGATTCTCATTGAGCGTTCAGAGACCGGGATACTGTCGCCGATGGACATTCCGACAGCACCGCCGCCCACAAGCTGGGGAATCGTAACCAGCACAGGTATTCCCCTCCGTGCCGCCGCACCGAGCATCGTATGTTCATCGCAACCCCAGCCCGCAACAGTCTCGAACGGAAGCCCGTACATCCTCGCCAAACTTAACACTTCGTGCGCAAGCCTCTCTGTCCGCAAGCCCATAGGATACGCCATGTTTCCGGCGGCCTTGATTATCTCGTTTACGTGAGGAAGAGCAGCCCCGCGAGCCAGCAGGTCATCATCAAGGGGCATTTCACGTTTCAGGGCAGCAATCTCGTCATCAGTCAGGCACGTGAACTCGAACACATCACCGCGCGGCATCTTGGCCATGTCCATACCGAGAGCCCCTGCGTCAACACGGTAAACCCTGTCGAGCGAGCCCGCCATTTCGTGGGCAACAACAGCCGAGCTCGTCGAGACAGCATCAACTATCCCCGCGCGTATAAGCTCCGCAATGAGGGTTGTTACTCCCTCGTGAATGTTCGGCCCTGAACCAGTAACAACCATTACACGGCCGCCGTTCTTCTTCACAGTGATTATGCGTTCAACGGCGGAGGCTAAGCCCTGCTGTGAGCGTTCATCCAGTGAAGCCCGGAAGTTACCGAGCTGTGATATTCCGAAAAGGTTTGACATCAATACATCACCTCTACGTGAATATTATCACCTTTGCTTCAGCCAGAATGACAGTGCATTATTGATCCATCCTTCAGCAATTGTGCCCTCACCTAACCCGAAGCCGTGAGACAGTCCCGGAAATACCTCTATCATCGTGTCCGTGCCGCTGGACTTGATGGCGTTGATGCGTCTCTGCATAACCTGATAGGGAGCTATGCCGTCTTCCGTTCCCACACAGTTATACGTCGGCGGTTCGCTGCCGGTAACCTCGCTGAGGCCTGTGTACTGCATTATCACGGCTGAAGGTCTGGGGTACGCTTTCTCGCCGAAGGACTCCGTGCCGTAACTTCCGAGCCATGCCGCCATCCTTGCACCCGCGCTTCCTCCCCAGAGCGAATAGCCCTTAACGTCAACGCCGAGTTCTTCTGCGTGGTCATGTATGAAGGCTATAGCACGTGCGAGGTCTTCACATGCTGTGTCTGGACGGTAGATGAGCGCAAAAGCATTGTAGCCCTTCCGAGAAATCTCGAGCGCGTGAGGGAAGCTATCATGCATTGCCCCGACGAACACAAACCCTCCGCCCGCATTGCAGACCGCGAACTTCGCGCCCGCTTTCCCCCTGAAGAAGAACAGCCCGGTGTTTCTGGCTCTCGGGTCATCATCAGGGTATATGCGGTAGAAGACCTGCCGCCCCTCGTTCACTTCACCAAGCAGGTAGTTCACGATGTCAACGGTGCGTGAAGGCTTTATGTTGCTGTACCACGTGAGGCCGAGCGTCCCGAGAGTGTCGCCGTGATAGTATCTGTCATTAACGGGGAAGAGTAGCCGCCCGTAATCAGGGAACATGTTAATCACGTCAGCTATCTTTGTGTCCGCGTTCACTGCCCCGAAGGCAGAAGCTGTCCCGCCCACAGCGAGCAGGAGCAGGACAGCAATAACATTCTTAGTACACATAATCCGGCACGAGAATATTCATCAGCACGTCGTCATGATGATGCGTAACTATAGGCTTGTCGTCGAAGAGCATTGTTGCTCCGTTCTCGCGGGTGTACGCTTCCCAGCCGGGATTGCCGGTGCGCGCAAAGTCTATCCATGCCTGGCTCATCTTGTCAGCGAGTGCCTGTGCCCTCTCTCCGCCGCCCGTCGCCATTTCCGACAAAGCAACGTTGTTGAACACGAAGGGCAGTTCTGAGCAGTGATAGGCCAGAGCGTAACCGCCCATTATCGGGGTCTCCCACGTGAATACGTACGTGAAGACCGGCGCGCCCTGTTGGTCTGCCTTGAGTGCCGCGATTTTCTTTGCGCGGGTGCGGAGCCACGAGTCGACGTACAGAGCATCAGCCTTCGTCTTGTAGGGGTAAGCCTTAAGGAACGCATTAACGATTGCGTCGGACTTGTCGCCGTATTTCGCCATGAGCATCTCGCCGACTTTCGCGTCGTCCCAGAAGTTCTTGTTGTCGCTCTGAGTGTTCGCCATGTCAGCAAGAAGCGGCATTGACACCCATTCATTGAGGCATGAGCCTACGATGAGGGGAATATCCTTCGCGAGGTCAGTGAACTTAGTCTCGGCGGGGTTCTCGGGGATAAATTCACCGTCAACCACAGGACACCACATGAGCGACCTGCGGCCGAGTGCATTGATGATGTTCTTCTCCTCCGCGACCTGAGCTAATGCCTTGTTCGATGCGGCGGCTAACTCCGCATAAGGCACATCAATAATCTTGTCGACCTCTTCAGGAGCAATGCCGAGATTCTTCAGCGTGAGTTCCGTAACGTAACGGCTCGTGTCTGCTGGCGTTAAGGTCATGCCTGAGTTCTCAGTTGCACCGCTCTCGAGAATTGCCTTGTGGAACAGCCCCTTAGCTGACGGCGTTCCCATGAGGGTGATAATCTTTGCTGCTCCTCCTGACTGTCCGAAGAGGGTAACATTCGCGGGGTCTCCGCCGAAATTTGCGATGTTGTCGCGTATCCATTCGAGAGCCGCGATGATGTCGCGCGTGCTCTGGTTAAATGAATCCTTGTACTTTTCGCCGTAAGCTGAGAGGTTCAGGAAGCCTTCAAGGTTCAGCCTGTGGTTCACAGAGACAACGACGACATCACCTTTGCGGGAGAGGTTCTCGCCGTCGTACACGTCCTCAACCGTAGCTGCTCCCATCATGTGTCCGCCGCCGTGAAGCCAGACCATTACGGGACGTTTCGCGTCGTCGAGGGCGGGTGTCCAGATGTTGAGGTTCTGGCAGCTGAAGCTCTGTGCGAGGATGCGGGGTTCCCAGTGCGGCCAGAAGTAATGAGGCGGGAAGATGTCTCCTTCACGCGAGGTGTCCTGCGGGGACATTGTGCCGTAGGTCAGGGCGAGACGGATGCCTTCCCACGCGGGAACTTTCGTCGGGGGCATGAAGCGTTCTGCCTGAGCGTAAGGGACTCCGTGATAGGTGTAGATACCGTTGCGGATGTAGCCCTGAAGTTTTCCGCCTTCAACGTCGACAACTGCGATGCCCGGCCCGGCCTGAATCTCTGCTCCCGCACAGCCGGCAAGCACCAGCACAACAAACAAACCTGCTAAAATTTTGCGTATCATGATTTACAACCCCCTTGATTCTAGCCACTTCTCTATGTGGTCTGCTATTTCCTTATTGTTCAGCTCTTGGAACATGAAATGACTGTTGCCCGTTATTCCTTCATCAGGAAGATATATGACTGTAGCATCTCCGCCGTCTTCATTGTAATGCTTCGCGAAATCCCGGCACTGGTCAAGTACGCTCTTCCAGAATGCAGTACTCTTGATGTCCTCCGGGCCGTTATCGATGTAGTCGCCGAAGTAGAAGACCATCGGGACTTTCGCCGCAACAAACTTCTTGTAGGTCTCGCTTCCGACTTCAGGAGCGAAGCCCGGCTCTATTGCTACAATTGCCGCCATGTTCTCCGTGTCTGTCTGCCAGCCGACGCGTCCTCCCTGAGAGTGTGTGATGTAGACTGCCTTCTTGCCGGTCATCCTGCGAACGTCAGACAGCACTGCGCTCAAAGCCGAACCGAAAACTACTACGTCATAATTTCCCGTGTTAGGTGTCATCTGGCGCAGGAACTGATTTAACGCTTCTTCTCCTGCAGGGAACTGACTTCCTTCGTAGCGGTTCGGTGTTCCGCGACCGATGCGGAAGTGTGTGTACCATGCCTGATCTCCCGGATTGTACTCTGTTCCGTTCGCGCGGGTATCCTGCTCGTTGTTCACGATTCTGACGGTAGAGCCTGCCGCACCGCGTCTGGGCTGGTCAACGAGGAACGCTGCTCTTCCTTTCTTCAAGAAGATGTCGCTCCAGCCCTCGCGTCCGTCCGGCGTACTCTGCCAGCCTGTTCTTGTCTGCCCGTAACCGTGAAGGTATACTATCGGGGTCTTGGTTTCCCCTGCAGGAATCTGATAGAAAACGTTTGCGTGATCAACATGCGCTGTGTTTCCTGCGCGGGTGAAGTCAAGCCAGTTTTCCGCAACGTTGAACTCTCCCGGAAGCGGCTCTGTTACCGTCCCGCCCGAAGAGAATACACCCTGCTTCGCGATGTCGATTGCGTGCGCAGGAAGTGCCAGCGACAACAGCACCAGCACCACAATAACCTTCTTCACTGTCATTCCTCCTTGCTGATGCACCTCTTGAACCACTCATCAAGAAATGCCGTCTGCTCGTCCGTGTGAAACCAGTGATCTCCTCCCGGCATCACCGTCAATTCTGCGTTATGCTTCTGCGCAAACTCACGAACTCTCCCCACTGGAATCAGGTTGTCCTTCTCCCCGTGAAGAATCCACGTCGGAGCCGTCCACTCGATCGGGTTGTCCCGAACGTAACGCAGGCACTCCCACGACAACTTCTCGCCGAACTCCGTGTCAACCTCCTTCTTGGCCTCAAGTTCCGCTTCGCTGACTCCTGCATAGGCCATCATGCCAGCAATCAGCTTCTCCATGTTCACGACAGGCGAGATGAAGAACGCACGCGCAACGTCCTTCCCCTTCAGCGCGTTCATGCAGAAGTATGCTCCGATGCTCACGGCAATCACCGAGACACGCCCGAACTTTCTGCTCAGAGACTCATACTCAGCTATGATTTCGGGTTTCGTGTCGTAAGGTGTCGTGCCGCGATAGTCGAGCCCGATGATTTCGCAGCCATCGTACAGCCTGCGGAAGTACCGTGCTTCGTCAGGATGGCCGCCCTTACCGTGAATGTAGATTATGCACTCCATCACTTCTCCTCCTGTTGGATTAATGTTTAGTTCGGGTGTTAGAATTTTAGCAATAGGTTGCGACTAACGCTCAAATACTTTTACGGGGTGTGATGGCTGTGATTTATACGATGATGGAAGCCTGCCGCGAAACCGGCATGACCTATCAAGGCCTCAAGTTCTACTGCAACGCCGGACTTGTCCCGAACGTAAAGCGCGACAAGATTAACCGCCGCATCTTCGACGAGCACGACATAGCATGGATAAAGAGCCTCCGGCAGCTCAGGAAGTGCGGGATGAGCATTGCCGACATGAAGGAGTACATGACACTGTGCCTTCAGGGCAGAGACAGCATTCCCGAACGTCAGGCTATACTTGCCCGGACAAGAGAGAGGCTGCAGAGCCAGATTGACGAGATGAAGGAGGCGGTGAAGTACATTGACGGCAAGCAGGGCTTCTATGACGGAGTGCTTTCCGGCGCGGCGGAATACATCAGCCACCTTCTGCCTTGTGCCTGCAGTCTGGACAGACACTAACAACCGCAACATATATTTACGCGTACAAATTTCCCTTAAAGGAGGGCATACATTCATGCACTTGTCAATCATGCCGGTAAAGTCCTTCTCGCCCCGCGAGCCGAAAACCCACAACGCCAACGCTTGGGGGCTGGTCTACGGGGGCGCAATCACCGCCAACGTCGAGGGTCAGGTCAACATTCACCCGATAACCTACGAGCTCAACGGCATAACGATAGCGGCAAACGTCTACACTCCCGCAGGCTATGACCCGTCGAAGAAGTATCCCGCAGTAACCGTCGCACATCCCAACGGCGGCGTTAAGGAGCAGGTTTCGGGACTGTTCGCGCAGAGGCTCGCTGAGCTGGGGTACATCACGGTTGCGGCTGATGCGGCGTTTCAGGGTGAGAGCGGAGGACAGCCCAGACACACGGATATTCCGTTCTTCAGGACTGAGGACATTCACGGGATGGTTGACCTGCTGATGATTTACCCGGGCGTTGACCCCGAGAGAATCGGGATGCTGGGTATCTGCGGAGGAGGCGGCTACACCATCAACGCGGCCAAGAGCGAGAAGCGCGCAAAGGCGGTCGCAACGCTGAGCATGTTCAACACGGGCAGGGTCAGGCGCGAAGGGTACATGAGCACGCAGATTAAGGACATTCAGGAGAGGCTGGCGCAGGCTTCGTTTGCGAGGGGCGAAGAAGCGGCATCAGGGACGGTAGATTTTGATGCTCTCACCGATGAATACATCGAGTCGATTCCGAACGACCTTTACCGCGAGGGCATGAAGTACTACGGAAAGACGCACAGGCACCCTCACTCAACGTTTGAGTACACGCGCTCAAGCCTCGCCGCACTCATGACTTGGGACGCAACGGACAACCTCAAGCTGATTAATGTACCACTGCTGATGATGGCGGGAAGTGCCGCTGATTCCCTCTACCTCAGCGAGGATGCAATAGAGAAGGCGACAGGCACAAACGACAAGGAATTATTCCTGATACCCGGAGCACTTCACATCCAGACGTACTATGTTCCCGAGTACGTTGAGCAGGAAGTCAGCAAGCTCAAGGAATTTTTCGGGCGGACACTGTAATCCCATGACAACAAAAACAGCCTCCTTCAACGCTGAGGGAGGCTTTGTTTTTCTCATCGGCATCAGGACTTTCTTCCTCTGAGATAGACGAACCAGTACACAGCTCCGACGAGCCCTGCCCCTCCGAGAATGTTGCCCAGAGTTACAGGAAGAAGGTTGTCCGCGAACATGCTGCACCAGTTCAGCGCGTCAATCGAGGTCTGCGAGGCTCCTGCTTCGAGGGCTTTGCTGACGTAGAGCGGCGTGCACTTGGCCAGAATACCGGCTGGAATGTAGTACATGTTTGCGACGCTGTGCTCGAACCCCGACGCGACGAACACCCACACCGGGAAGAACGCACACACTGCCTTGCTGATTCCGTCCTTCGCGCCGAAAGACATCCACACTGCGAGGCACACAAGCCAATTGCACAGCACGCCGAGAACGAACGCCCTCGCGAACGGCATAGCAATTTTCCCGGCCGCAGCCTTCAGCGTGAAGCCCCCGAGAAGTCCGCCGGTGAAATCAAGCTGCCCCGACCAGTACACGAGGAACGCGACGAGGACTCCTCCGGCCAAGTTACCGAGATACACGACAGCCCACGACCTGAGCAGCTGCCAGAGAGTAATCTTCCTTTCCATGAGCGCGGCAATCATGAGGCAGTTGCCGGTGAAGAGTTCTGCTCCTGCCATTAGGACGAGCATTAGGCCTGCGGGGAAAATCAGTCCGCCGATGAGCTTGGCGGTGCTTGGGCTTGAGATTGCGTGAGAGACCATGCTTGAGGCTTGAGCTCCGAAGGCGATGAACGCTCCGGCCAAGACTCCCAGCACGAACTGTTGAACGACGGAGAGAGCAGCCTTCTTTGCGCCGACGTTGACGGTGAAGTCTGCTGTCTCTGAGGGAGTAAGATAACTCATGCCTGCTCGAGGTCGTCCACAAGAACCTTCGTCAACACAGGGTCAAACGACAGAGACACCTTCTCGCCCTCGCCCCAAATCTTCTTCACGTCAGGGTTGTCTATCTGCACAAGAACATTCCCCAAGTCCGTCTTTACCCACGTTTCTACGCTGTTGCCGAGATAGATGTTTGCGGTTACGACTCCGTCCTCGACACCCGCGCCGGGCTCACCTAGAGACAGGGACTCGGGACGTGCCATCACCAACGCTTTATCTCCAGCCTTGAGCTTGTCGGACCAGCGGGGAGCTTCGAACCTCTGACCCTTAATCTCGACGTGGCACGACGAATCGATGCCCTTAACCTCGCACGGGAAGAACGCTACCTTTCCCACGAAGCCGGAAACAAACGTATCTACAGGGTCGCGGTAAATGTCGCTGGGCGTTCCGATCTGGATTATGTGTCCCAGCTTCATCACTATGATTCTGTCGGAGAGGCTCATTGCTTCAACGCGGTCATGTGTAACGTACATTGCTGTTATACCGAGCGACTTCTGGAGACGGCGGATCTCTACGCGCATCTGTTCGCGGAGAAGAGCATCAAGGTTGCTCAAAGGCTCGTCGAGAAGCAGGACTGACGGTTCGACGATTAGAGACCTCGCGAGCGCGACTCTCTGCTGCTGTCCTCCCGAGAGCCTCGAAGGCGGACGCTTCCCCATCTGGCCAAGACCGACCATCTCGAGGAATCTCTGTACCTTCTCGTCAATGTCCTTCTGTGCTACCTTCCTGAGCTTCAGGCCGTAACCGACATTCTCGGCTACGTTCATGTGAGGGAACAGGCCGTAGCTCTGGAAGACCATTGCTGTATCGCGCTTGTTCGGGGGAGTCGTGGTTACGTCGTTGTCCCCGATGAGAATGCGGCCGCTCGTCGGCTGTTCGAAGCCTGAGAGCATACGCAGGATGGTTGACTTCCCGCAGCCCGAAGGCCCTAACAGCGTTACGAGTTCGCCGGGCTCAAGCCTGAAGGACACTCCCGCAACGGCCGCAACATCCTGCCCCGACTGCGGATCACGAAATATCTTCTTTATGTTGTCAAACGTTACTGACTTAGATTTACTGCTCGCCACTTTGTTTTCTCCTTTCTGTTCACGTTACGTTCTTCGCAAGATTGCTGTTCTCACGCACCAACAGCCTCATGATTCCGAATGCTCCGAACACGATGATGATTAACACCGTCGACAGCACGCTCGCAAGTCCGAAGCGCAGGTTCTCCGAGAAGTTGTAGATTAACACAGTAATGTGATACCACTTTGCCGAAATCAGGAAGATTACCGCGCTGACTGCCGTCATTGAGCGCACGAATGTATACGACAGGCTCGACAGGAACGCAGGACGCACCAGCGGAAGCACTATGCTCCTGAACACCGTAGCCTGATCCGCTCCCAAGTCTGTAGCCGCCTCCTCTATCGACGGGTCAATCTGTCTCAGCGACGCTATTCCTCCCTCAATTCCGACGGGAAGCTCGCGGATAACATAATTGATGACGATTATTGCCGCAGTACCGACGAGGATTATCGGCGCGTGGTTGAAGGCCAGAATGTAGCTTATGCCCAGCAGTGTGCCGGGAAGAGCGAAGGGAGTCATTAACAGCATCTCAAGCAGCTTCTTGCCGTGAAACTTTCTGCGGACAATCAGCAGTGCCGCAATCATCGCCACAATTCCCGCAATCGGTGTTGCTATCGCCGCAAGGGTTACGGTGTCGAGCAGTGCATCAGTCGAGCGCGTCAGAGCCTCCGTGATGTTCTCGAGGCTGAACGTGTAATCAATGCCCCAGTTCTTCACGAAGCATCCCGCGAAAATCGTTCCGTACAGCAGGACAAGGAATATCACTATCGCGAAGATTATTCCCACAAGGAAACGTCTAACACCCGGAGTCGTCAGCTCGGTTATGCGTCCTGAAGGCTTGCCCGTAACTGTAACGTATGACTTCTTCGCGACCCAGAACCTTTGCGCGAGGAACGCCGTAAGTGTAGGAAGCAGCAGGAGTATCGACAGAGCCGCGCCGTGCCCGAGCCTGTTCATTCCCGTAACCTCAATGTAGCTCTCGAGTGATAACACTCTGAGGTCTCCGGCCAAGAGCAGGGGATTCGCGAAGTCAGCAAGCGATGTCGTGAAGACCAGAAGCCACGCGCTCAGCAGTCCCGGAACAGCAAGCGGAAGTGTTATTTTGCTGAAGGTCTGGAAGCGTGTTGCGGACAAGTTCAGCGATGCTTCCTCAAACGTAGAGTCGATGGCCTGAAGCACTCCGCTCAACGTCAGAAACGCTATCGGGAACATTCCCATTGTCTGCACGAGCACGAGGCCGGGCAGTCCGTAGATCGAGAAGTTCAGCCCTATCACACGAAGCCACCGTGTGAACAGTCCGTTGTTCCCGAACAGAAGAATTATCGACAGCGTCAAGGAGAACGGAGGCGAGATTACGGGGAGGACTCCCATTGTGGAGATGAGCTTCTTGCAGGGTGCGTTTGTACGTGCGACAACGAACGCGAACAAGAATCCCACAAGCGTCGAGAATGTCGCCGTCCAGCATCCGAGCTTCAGGCTTCCCCACAATGCGGACATGTAGCCTTCGGAGTTCAGGATAGTCTTCCAGACACCGAGAGAGAATTTGCCGTTCTCCAAGAATGACAGCCTCAGTGCCTCGAACAGCGGATATGCTACGAACGTCAGCGTCATCAGGAACAGCCCCGCGAGCGCGAAGCCGACGATAGGGTCTCTGCTCATCATCAGCTGCCAGATTACGACGACGAACAGCACGAACGCCCCGAAGAACAGAGTGTTCATCATCCGCATGAAGCCCTGTTCGCCCTCAGTGCTGAACGCGAACACCAGCGCGCCTTCAACGTCGTGCGTCTTCAGGTCAACGGCAGGGGCAAAGAACAAAGCCTGCTCTTCCTTCGCGCCAACCTTCCAGTTCTTAACGCTCCTGTAGATTTCCTCATACGCGGCATTGTCGAAACCTTTGGAGAACTCAGGGTCAGTCGCAAGCTCCTCTGTGAGTTTCGCAAGTTCCGGGTCGCCAAGAGGAGTCTCATTGAGCTTCTCGCCGGGCATCGGGATTTCACGGACAAGAGCAACGGTGTATTCTCCAGCCTCTTCGGCAAGACGCTTCAGCCACTCGCTGACCTCATCATCGCCGGAAGGGTAGCCCGCCGCGACTGTCTCGACTGTCCTGCGCTGACTGGTTCTGCTCTGCTTCAGGAACTCATCACGGACGCTGGTATAAACCCACGCGCCAACGAGCACCACGAACAGAATCGTGAGCAGGAAATTGATAACTCGTTTATTCACATCCATACCTCCCTGCTGGTGAAGATTAGTTCACGAATAACTCTTTGCGGTTGTTGTAGTAAGTCCTGTTGATTATGAAGCCCACTCCCGAGCCTGCAAGCTGGTATCTGACGTAAATGCAGTACACACCGAGAGCAGCCAGAGCAGCAGCATAGGCAACGTCAACAAACTGCAACGACGGAAATGCCGCGTAGACACGATCCTTCACGTTCCCGTAGTGCATGCCGCAGAAAATATAGGCCGCCGAGACGAATGACCCAATTCCTCCGGTCCACAAGGCAAAGTAAATCAAGAAGTTGTGCCACTTCATACCTAACGGTTTGTAGTTCTCGCTCATTTTTATTCCTTCTTAATGAAAAATACAGCCCCCCATCATCACAACGGAGGGCGTGAATCACAGATGCTACTTCTCGGGAGCAGTGGATATCTCCTGATTCCAGCGTGCAAGCAGACGCTCTTTGTTGGCCGCGTCCCACTGGTCGTCCTGATTGACGAGGTTCATCTTCTCGAGAGAAAATCCCGTGTCGGTCGGAGTTGCCAGCTTCGACAGCGGAATAACGTACCAGCGCGCGATTATGTCCATAGCCTTCTGGCCGAGCACCCAGTCATAGAGCTTCTTCGCGTTGAGGGGGTCAGGGCCGTCCTTGAGGATGGACATTGACGCGGTCTCGAAACCTGTTCCGTCTTCGGGAATTACTATCTCGAGCTTCGCGCCTTCCTTCTTGAGCTTAATCTGGTCGTGAAGGTAGCCGATCGCTATCGGAATTTCGCCCAGTGCGCAGGACTTTCCGGGCGCAGAACCTGAACGCGTGAACTGCTCGACTGCTTTTGCCATGTCCTTGAAGTACGCAAACGCCTTGTCCTCGTCGCCGCCGTTGATGCGGATTACCGTCGTAATCATGTTGTAGGCTGTCCCGCTGGTGCTGGGGTGCGCAACACGTACCTTCTTGGCGTATTCCGGCTTGAGGAGGTCAGCCCAGCTCTTCGGCATCGTGAGGCCGAGCTCCTTCGCGCGCTCGGTGTTCATGCAGAAGGCTATAGGTCCGACGTATAGTCCCGTCCAGTAGTTGTCGGGGTCTCTGTACCTGTTGGGGATTGAGGACGCAACGCGCGAACGGTAAGGCGTGGACAGACCGCGCAGCTTGGCCTCGATGTGCTGAGTTCCGACTCCGCCGACCCAGATGCTCGCCTGCGGGTTAGCCTTCTCAGCCTCGAGACGTGCAATCGCTTCGCCGCCGGAAAGACGTACCCACTCAACCTTGATGCCCGTTTCGGCCTCGAACGCGTCGAACAGTGCTTTAGCCAGAGGCTCTTCCATCGTGGTATAGGCCTTGACGACTTCAGCACCGAATGCGCAGGACGCAAGAAGCATCACTGCAACGAGAGATAACGCAAACTTTTTCATGAATGCTATTCCTCCTGAGTGTGTAAAGTTTGTTGGAACGTAAGAAATGTGATGCGCATATTGTAGACGCGCGGGCATAATTTCTACAGAGTATTTCTATCGGCTATAATAAGCCATCCCGATTGACGGAGGACGTGATGAATTGATGACCCCTGAGGAAGCCTGCCTGTACTTGGGAATTTCCCTCGATGATGAAGATTTGGACATGGACAGGATAGAGCGTAACTACAAGACAAAGCTCTCGATATATGACCCGCGACGCTTCAGCACAGATACCCCCGAACACAGAGAAGCCCGGAGGATGAGGCGTAGCATTGAGGAGGCATACACCTGTCTTGTGGAAACATACGACGAGCTTTACGGAGCAGACGGAGGCGGAGAAGATCGCAGCACCGGCACGCTCCTGAAGGTTACTGCCGCGACGACGACAATAGCTGCGTTGTGTCTTGCCGGGTTCATCTGGCTGACGTACTCCGAGACTCCTAGCGTCAAGCCCGTGCCTTCCACTGATGCAGTTCACGCACAGGACTACGAGAGGCTTCTTCACGAGGTGGAGAGGCTGCGCGAGGCAGCAGAGGCGCGCCGTCCGCAGGGTTTAGCACAGAGCACGGCACTTCCCGACTACGCAGACCTCGTTGAACGCGTGATGCCGTCGATGGTGATGATACGCACTGATGTCGGGACAGGGAGCGGATTCTTCGTTAGCGGTCAGGGCGATATCCTCACGAACTGGCACGTGATACGCGGAGCCTCGAGGATAACGGTTACCATGACGGAAGGCAGGCCGCAGTCTGCTCTGCTGAAGGATTACGACACGGCGAAGGATATTGCGCTCCTCAAGGTGAACGCACAGTCAGCTACACCGTTTCTGCGGATAAGTCCCGTGCTTCCGCGACAGGGAGAGGCAGTTATGGCGGTGGGCAACCCGCGAGGCTACGAGGGAACTGTGTCGAACGGAATAATCTCGGCTTTCCGCGAGAACAACAACATCATACAGTTCACTGCGCCGATCTCGCAGGGTTCAAGCGGAGGAGCACTCATCAACCTTAAAGGCGAGGTTGTGGGTATGCCGACGAAGTTACGGACGGACGGGCAGAACCTGAATTTTGCGATTGCGCCGAACGTTCTGGCCAAGTTTCTGGATGAGGCGAAGGACAAACCTGCGAGAGCTCTCAACGGTACGCGGACGGAAGCGGAGAGTTACGAGGATTACGGGCTGAAGTTCGTGCGCAGGGACGAGAGCTATGAGATGTACCTTGAGACCGGCAATATCGACTATGACCCTGTGTCGTCAATAGCTTCGTTCGTGAGCGTGTGGCTTCCGACGGCGCGGACAAACTCGATGATGAAGCGCGACCCGAATTTCCGTGCGGTGAAGGGCAAGGATTTCGGGCCGTGTATGCTGGTGTATGTTGCTGACTTGTCGGAAGGGACGTATATTCACCTGCGGACGCTGAACCTCTACACTGACGGGACGACGGCGCGGGATTACGTGAAGCCTGTAGAGCAGTACCGCTGGGTGAGGCCGTCGCGCGGGAGCAGGATTGAAGTCCTGATGAAGGAAGTCAGGCAGCAGCTAAGCATCAGGTGAGCTGCTACATTGACTGACCGGCAGATTCTCCCTGACCTTCGCCGGAAGTCTCGCCCCAGCCCTGACCCCAGCCCTCAGAAGTGCCGGTCGCTTCCTGTGCTGGCTGTGCCTCCATACTTTCTGCTGACTGCTGGCTCTCCTGAACCTCGCTCTCCTTCACCGTGAACTTGTCGCAGTCCTTCGCCTTGTTCGAGGTAAATTCTTTGACCTGTTCCCTGTTGAGGTTGTTCATTAGTTCGCTGTAGTCAAAGTCGTTGCCCTTCATCTCATGTTTGTGCGACATGTTAGAGCCTGCGTCCTCAACTTGGTACAAGTCAGGGTTGTTCATGAGGTCGTTGAACTCCTTCTGCGTCAATCCCTGCTCCTCTGCCCAGCGTATTGCTCTGGCGTTCTCGCACCCGTACTTGTGCCCGAGATGGTGCTTGCCCTCTATCACTTTTCCTGAATAAGCGTCAACAAACTTACCGTCTTTGTTCTTACCTTTCGCCTCAACCTTCTCACGTACTTCTTTGCGGATGTACGGCCTGTGAAGTTTCATCCCTCATCACTCCTTCTCCGGCTCAAACCCGAAATCCCTGCTGACCTTGAACGTCCCCGTCCCTTCTTCGCGCTCAAAGGCCATTCCCTCAGCCGCGTCAAGGTACGGGAAGACTGTCTTGTCGATGTTCAGGATAGTATTGATGTCGTAGATGCCTATGTTGTCCGGGTTGTCCGCGTATTCCTGATCCTCTGTGCCGGACATGAACACCCAGCCGCTGTACTGGTCATCATCGCCCGTCTTCTCGCGGTACATGAACCTCACAGGAAGCCGCCCGTCCACAAGCCGCCTCGATGCGTTGACGTAACCGAAATGGCTGATGTCTGCCATAACGTTATCTCCCTCCTAGTATCTTCTGCGCTGGCCAAGATACTTGCTGTGAACCCAGCCGACTTTCCCCGTCTGGGTGCATACCTTGCGCCACGCCTTGCTTTGCCCGATGACTTCGACGAGGTGTCCGACGTAGAGTTTCCCGATAGAAGTATAGTTCGTGCCCGGCCCTTCGCGCAGGTTCAGTTCGTCGCCGGTTACACGCATAAGGACTCCTCCGTGCTCTCCCTTGTCGCCTATCCTATGCTGAAGAAGATCACTGCGTATCCATCCCTCAGCACCGCCCGGAAGCGTAACCTTGTACCACACGCCGTCGGCCCTCTGAGCGGGTTCGCCTGCATCTACAGGCACTCCCTCTTCAAGCACAGCAATAGAGGCAGCGTTGATGTCCGGCCTCTTCCTGACGTTGACCTTCGTGCCGAGCGTCGACAGCTTCAGCTTCCGTGCTGGCGCGTCCTTCTTCACCTGTTTGTTCCCCGTAGTCTTGGCCGGAACTTGCAGAGGAGTCGCGGCTGGCGAGGGCTGTCTCGCGGGAGCACGCTGGACTGACGCACTGCCAACAAGCGGCCGTTTTGCTGTCGGCATAATCTTTCCCCACGAAATGCTGGAGATTCCCCAGAGCAATAACCACATCACCAGCGCAGGCATGATGAACGGAACAGTCTTCCTCACCGCAAACTTCATCTTGTCGAAAGCATTAACCCCGCTGTCGATGATTCGCGGCAGGACGGATTTTCCCTCGCCAAGAAGCCACATCACAGGCTCAAGCACCCCCGACGGACTGTACGCCCTGCCGTCAAGCTCATGACCAGTCGCTGTCGTGGCAAAATAGCGCGTGTCCGTGAAGTTCGCGGCAATGAGATTAACCACGCTCCTGAAGCCGTGAGCGTCAAGAAACCTCCTGCACACCTCCTCGTCCTGCAACCCGCCCGAAAGTTCCGCGCTGAACTTGTCTGCCTTAGTGATAACGACTGCCGCAGGTACTGTGCTCATCTGCGAGGTCGTCAGGCTCTTCAGCTTCTTGTGCTCGGAGCAGAAGGCAGAGATCGCCGCGTGTGTCTCTGACGGTGAAGCGTCAGGGTCAACCATCAGCATTATGCCTTTTGCGTACTCGAACTGGAGCTGAAGGTAGTCCGCCGATGTTATGTTCTGGAAGGCCTCGCCCGCTATGTCGTACATGCTGAGCAGGTAGGGCACGTGCATCGAGAACTCATGCTTGATGCTGTACATTCCGGCGTTGAGTTCTGTTGTGCCGGAGATTTTGTTCCCGCTGTTGTACGCACCCTCGAGCGTCTGGAAGGCTCTCTGCGGATTGCAGGTGTGCGTGATGTGAGAAGGTATCCGGCGAAAGTACTCGTGGAAGAACGACGCAAGGTATGTCGTCTTGCCCGCGCTGGTGTTGCCGACCACCTGAATCCCGAAGTGCTGTGCGTAACCTTCAACGGGGCTGTTGCACAGCGGACACACCGCAACAAGATCGTTCCGTCCGTTGAAGACCGTCGTAGGGAGGAGCTCTCCGCATGAACACTTTGTGCGGAAAATGCCGTACGGTCCGGGCTGGAGGTTGTGGAGAGTGCCGCATTTCGGGCACACAAACAGAGGAACTCGCCTGCGCTTGCATTTCGGGCAGGGGTTGTCTATGGCGTTGAGGAGGAGGGCGGTCTTGTCCGAGAGCCTGAGCAGCATATAGCCCGCGAAGAACAGTAGCCACCCTGCGCCAAGCACCACCGACAGCAATGCGCAGAAGATGAGGGCGAAAGCGTACCCGAACAGGTACAAGGACAAGGCCGATGCCAGCCAGAATAAATATATCCAGAGGTCATGCAGGAAAAAATCTTCCCAGTGCAAGTTTCTTTCCGCAATACGTCCTATTTCTTGAAGCGCAGTCCCCATACCTGCACTTGAAGCTGACCATATCATTTCGAGCTGCTTTAATCCAGGCCCGAAGAAGTATCCGCGTTTTACGCCGGGAGCGTGAGGGTGAGGGTCTGAGTAATAAGCATATGGGTTTCTGCTGGCAGACACAGCATGACAGAAAACATAGCCGGCCGTATACAGTGCAAACAGTACGCCTATGCCGGCAACAATTCCTCCTATCACGAGCAGCGCAGGCAGCACTACATGCACAATGAACCATATGATAGCGGCAATAGCAATAACAATGAAGCCGAGAAACCCTAATGCCTCATCATCAGATTTCTTGCTCACGATTCCTGTTCACCCCTCATGAATAACCCTGCCAGCTTACCCAGCAGTCCCTTCTTCGGCCTGCGCTTGAGCTCCTTCGTAGCAAGCTCCTCTATGTCCGCGAACATGTCCGACGCGGCTCTGTCCTTGCGCGGAGTAGCTTTGTCGAGCTGCGAGAGGGCTTTCTCCGGGCTGGACATCTCGTAGAGCACGTCAACCACAACATTAACCGCCTCGTCCCTGTGAGCCTTCGACGAGTACGCGAGAAAACGCAGCCAGTCTTCAGGACGTTTCTTCACGCTGCTGACAAGCTCATACACCACGTCAAACAGAAGCTCCCTCGAGGCCGTTCTGCTGAGTATCAGGCTGTACATGTACGCGCTGTCCTCGTCCGCGCTGAACTTCCGGGACATGAAGACCCTGCAGAATCTGTCGCTGTCCATCGACGTGAACAATGCTGTCTTCTCCGCCTCAGAGAGACGCACGGACGCACGAATCTCCTCCGCGAACCTTATGAGCTCGTCGGTTTTCTTGGCCGATTTTATGCCCCTGCCAAGCACCTTGCCCGCGAAATCGCCGAGCCCCTTATCGTCGAGCAGTCCGCAGAACTTCACTGCCTCAGCGAACGACGCACAGATTGCAGGTTCTTCGTCAAGGATGAAGTTCACCACAAATTCCCCTTTGCCGCCCGCGCAGGTCAAAACCATATCCCTTGCTCTGGCACGGTTGCCGTCCTTTCCGCTCAGGAAGTCCATAAGCCCCGACATCGCTTCTTTGTCCCGCTTCTCTGCACACAGGCTTATGCACCGCGAGACCAACGCCCTAGTTTCATCCTGCGTAATCTTGTGTTCCGTCATTCGTGCGCATTTGTTGAACAGCTTGCAGAAGTACAGACCTTCCGGCGGCGCAATCTCCGACGACACAAACTTCTTCAGTGCCTCCGCTGAAACAGCAACAGCCGCAGCATCCTTCCCGAAACTGCTTGAGAGTATGTGCTCCAGCAGCTCGTGCCTGCCGCTGAACATGTTTTCACGGACAAGAGCGCACATCGCGGAAGAGAGGTTTTCCCGTGCTGTGCCGTCGTTCATTGTGCGGGAGTTGCGCTCAACCCATTCGGCCAAGAGAACGGCAGCGTCAAAGTCCTGCTCCGCCACCCGCACGAAGCTGTCCCTAAGTGTGCTGTAGATTCGGCGTGCCTCCGGCGTATCAGCGAGGCCGTAACTGCACAAGCTCCCGACCACTGCGGAAAGTTCCCGTGAGGTGAGAGCATCAACGTTCTTGAGGCCGCAGAAAGCCTCGTAGAGTTCCGGCATGTCAGGCGAGGGATGCCGTATGTCCAGTGCCTGCAGGAAGCCAGCGCAGAACTCTCTGTGTTCGCTGTCGAAGCCCGTTATCGCGCCGAAGTACCCCGCGCCCGTGTCTGCCTCGAACTCCGCAGTCATCTTCACTCCGTCGAGCACCGCAAACTGTTTCGCCGCAAACGCCATCACCGGCCCGTTGTTGCTGTTGTCCTGCATGTTCACGCCGACGATCATCGCCCGAAACCTCATGCGCTGGCTGGGGTCCTGGAAGTTCATCATGGGCTGGTACTTGCCGTCAAGAGCCCTGACCGTGTAGACGTTGGAGGACGGGTAATTGTCCAGCCGCGTCGCGAAAGGCAGTCCCGCAGACATACGCGGCGAGAACGCACACTCTATCGCGGCAATCCACAGCTCGATGTTTCGCGAGCAGGCCTCACGTATCACGAGGTATCTGCGTTCTTCCGGCTTCAGGGCGTACTGCGCAATGAGAAACGACACAGCCTTCTTCAGCAGTTCCGTCCTGCCGCCCGCGATGAACTCCCTTATGTCGTCGAGCGTGTAACCCTTCCCCGATGGCACAAGCTCTCTCATTGGCAGAGGCGCAGGATTCACGGAGTAGTAGTAGGGTTCGTCGTTCAGCTTTGCGTTCCACACAGAAGAATCACCGAACAGTTCCCACGCGTAGAAGTTTCCGAAGTCCCCCGCAAAAATCTGGTTCAGAAAGTTGCCCGGCTTCTTGGTGTAGTTCCCCACGCGTTCAGGGTCATAGTGCACGGGGTGAAACTCTGTTATGAAGCTCTGTCCAAAGTCCGGCACGCAGTAGAGATATGCTTCATCCATGAAGGGCTTTGCGCTGTCCGCATCGGAGTAAACATCAGCGTATGACTGTTTTGCCTGCGCGGCGTTGAGGAGAAGCTCTGCGTCAACAAAACCGCTCTGCGCAAGGAGTTCGGGACTGCAGGCGTAAACCTTGTAGCCCTCGCTCGTTATTGGTTTCCCGCTGAGGATGTCGATACCGTTCCGGCAGCGCGTGTAGATAAGTTCGTAGAACATCGTTATTCTCCTCAGTCAACAAATCCTGACCTCTTGAACAGCCACATCACCGGGTCAAGAACTCTGTGCGGCCTGATGTCAGCGATGTAATTCCTCGCGTCAGGCGCAGAACCGAAGCTCGATACCCCGAAGAAGCGCATGTCCTTGAAGTTCGCCTCCAGTGCTGTGATGAACGCTCTCTCGCCTATCAGCATAAGCCAGTCGCGAATCTCCCTGTCCACTGCCGCAAACTCCCCCTCGTTCACATGGCCGTAACTGTCCGTGAGGAGCGAGGTACTCTTGACGGTCGCACCGTTCGCGAAAGACGGGTGATTCAGCACGATGTCGAACTTCGTCAGCACTACGGCGACAGGCACGTTAAGCAGCTTGTCGGTGCTGATGTCGTAAGCACTGCGCAAGTACCTCGCCATGTCATTTACGATGTTCACGGGATTCTTGGCCTCGCTGTCCGTGCCTCCGAGTGAAGCTATGCGCGCCTCATCCGAGACTATTTCCCTGACTTTAGGCAGAATGAGCGGGTCGAGGGTCAGGATGATTGCCTTCGAGGCTCTGATGTTACGGCAGACCGGCGATGACGGCGAAAGATTCTGCTCGTAGTTTTCCCCTGCTCCGTCGAAAATCGTGAAGGTGTAGGCCGGTACAGTGCTGCCCCTGCGCTGGCTGAGGTTCTTTATCATCCATATCTGCGTGATTATTGAGCCTCCTGCATTTCCCTCTACGGGATAGCCTTTGTAGACAGTGTTTCTGTTCTTCTCGTGAATCTGCAAGGTTCGCTGATCGGCTGCTGCCAGACTTAGCGGGATACCATGAAAGCGGCTCAGCTCCTCGAGCATAACGGTGATGTAGTTGGTCTTGCCGGAGCTTATCATGCCCACGATGCTGAAAGGAAGATTCTTCGTGTCCAGCACTTCTGGAGGAAGCACTGCCTTACAGCTTTCTACAGGACATACTCTGAGAGTGGCTGTGCCTCCGCAGTTGGGGTTTGCGCATTTCACTGACTTGGTGGTGAATCTTCCCGGATGTGCTTCTGTTCCGCAGTCAGGACAGATGTGCCGTATCTCGCTCCTGTTGTACTTCTGCATACAGTACGGGCACGTAAAGCTGTTCGCGTCTCCGATGTTCAGGACTCTCATAACTACGTTGAGCAGACGCTTCGACAGCCCGAAAAGCCCCTTGCCGCCGCTGATCACCAGCCCAAATAAATCTTGCAGCAATTCCATGAATATTTCTCCTTCCGTGATTGTTATACAGTTCCGTTGAAGCCCCTGTCGTACCTGAACACGAAATTCTCTCCCGGCCTCAACTCCCGCCAGAACAGATAAAGCCTCGTGCCTTTAGGGAGCTTGCGCGTGATCTCGAAGGTCTGCTCTAGATGCTTCGAGGGCTTCGGCGGCGTAACCGGCTCAGCCTCAAGGACTGCCTCTGCGTTGCTGTCGGTGTAGTTCACGAGAGGCCTTCCGTCCGACGACACGCACACCACAAAGCCCGGCCAGCGTCTTACCGGCCTGTTGGCTTCACCCCTGACGCTGAACTGCACGTTCTTGAACCATGAGCGCGACACACTGCAGAACACGTTTGCGTTCAGGGGACGGTTTACGGTCGTCCTGCACGGCGCGGAAACTACCTCACGGCCTTCTGCCTCATACACAGCAAACAGCGTTATGTTGAAGCTGTCATCAGCCCCCACGCCAAAGTCTATCTTGAGAGTGCCGCTGTTCAGCACGGATTCGGCACTGACTGTCTGCAGGGCTGAGGCCTGCGAGAACACATCACGTTCGCTCGCCCATGTCCCGTCAGTCCTCACGAAGTACACTAACTTCTTCAGCGAAGGCCTGCGACGCATCGACACAGCAAGCGTTATGTGGACTGTGCTCGTTGCCCCTGAGGGCGCGGGTTCTTCGGTTACTTCCGTCCCGCTGGCATCAACCGTACACGCAGAGAACGTGCTTATCTCGACGTTGTTGCTGCTGTAGAGAGTTTTTCCGCCCGAAGACACTGCGCCCCTGAGGACGTAGTACCTGTCGGGCTGAAGCCTAAGCTGGCAGCTCCTCATCTCTGAACGCGCACTCCCCATAACTTCATCGCCGGAAAGTATCTGAATGTCCGCCCCGCCTTCAATGATGCTCCACGAGAGACGGTACACGTTATCCGAGACGCGCGCCGCCGAAATGGTGAACGGCCTGATTTCCGGCGTGGGTATCACGTCGTAGCGCACGGTTCTGCTCTTGCCGGTTTCCCATACATAACATACAGTCAGCGAGAAGGAGTATCTTTTCCCGAACTTCACATTATCGACGGTTATGCTGTTCATCGCTGATCTGGCCAAGACAACGGAAGCTTCGTTCCCAGCTTGGCAGACGACACGGACTCCCGAGCAGTTCTTCGGCTGTGTCCATAAGAGGCGGAGAGTGTTTCCGCTCTGCGTGTGCTGAACGTTGGAGACAGCTGACAAGACGCTGACGTTCGCGCTTGCCGGAGGAGAATACAGCCTCGCACGAAGCACGAACACTGAGTAGCTGTAGTCCGCGCCCGATTCGAGGTTCTTGTCCCTGTACGAGAGCTCGAGCGAGCCCCTGAGGATGACTTCCCCGTCGTCGGGAGCTGATGGCGCACGGTTTCCCTTTCTGCGGACGAGGGTATACTTCACGCCGTGTTCTCCAGTCGGCCTCCAGGTGAGTGAGACTGCGACGTTCTCGTCGTCTGCTGAGGCGGAAAGACTTGCGCACGGCAGAGGAGGAGTCTGCGACAGAAAATCCTGTGCGGGCTTGAAGTCTGCGCATCTGGTGAGGATGTCAAGGCACATGTTGACCTTCTGTACCTGCGGGGCAGAGGCAACCGACGCGAAATCCCTGTGGCATTCAGCGAGCATCGCCTCAGGGAAAACATGTCCGCAGTCCGGGCACGTGTCCGCGTCAAGCAGCACGTAATGTCCTTTCGGGCACTGCTTGTAGAGCTTCTCCCCGCAGTTCGTGCACCTGTTGAGCTTGCGGGCTTCGGCGACGCTGTGAAACTCGCACACAGTCCGGCAGTGCGCGCACCTTACCGTGAAGACAGGATTGGACGGGACGTAAGGATTATTGACGATGCGGGCTTCGGAGTTGTACAGCGCGAGAGCAATATCACTGTCCCCGAAGACGGCTGTTATCGTCTTGATGCAGAAATCGGCGATCTCCGGGTCTCTCTTGTCGGCATCATCAAGCTCCCTCATGTAAGTAAAGAGTTCTTGAAGGTTCGGCGACTTGTAGAGTATGTAGAGGTCATAGCTCTTCCTGTGCTCCTCGCTGTCGAACACGTGCGATGCCGCCAGACCCGCAATGTTGGCCGCCAGCTTCTCGGCTGTCCCGTCCTCAAGCAAGGTGTATTTCCTCTGGTAGTCTTCACACACCGACTTGAGACGGCTCAAGGGATACTTCCTGTAACTTGCGGCAGAAGCAATGTCATCGGAGATGTACGCCACGAAAGCATACAGATCCGTTACGCTTTCAGCAGCCTTTGCCTTCGCGCGGAACTTCTCGAGCTCACTGTAAATTTTTTCGATGTTCGTCGGGTACTTCGGCAGCTTGGCCTGAGCAGAACTCTCCTCGACCGTGAAACCGTTTGCCTCGTACACAGCCCGTATTTCCTCGAGGGGAAGCCCTCCGCTCACAGCAGTGTTGTTCCGTATGCTCTTGAGCTTCCCTGTCGTAACAGTACGCACCGAACGCGCCGCCGCCTCTATCTTCACCCTCGCATCAAGACGCTTCTTCAGGAACGCAACACGTGCCTTGACCATCGCAATAAACACCGGCTTGAACTTCGCGCCAGCACCGAACATCTCTTCACGTTTATCCTTAAGGAACTTCCTCTGTGCTTCTGCCTCGCGGCGTTTGTCCTGATCGGAAGTGCTCATCGCCTCGCCGAGTTCCCTGTCCTTGCGGGTTATCGCTGACTTTACGGCCTGTTCACTCTCCTCCTCAAGTGATACGCCGGTAAGCTCGAAGAAGTCATAGTCCGGCATTCCGCATCAGTCCTCCCATGTGTCAGCGTCTTCTGTGCCGGATATTCCGCCCTTCACCGACGCACTCTCTCCGAGACTTTGCGCTATTGTCCCGAAAGCGTGGCCGAGTTCTCCCGAGCCCTCCACAAAGACAGCGTTTGCGTCGTCCGACGAAATATCTCGCAGGAAGTCTATGTCCGCTTCACCGAAGCCTATGCCCGCCGTGTCTATGCCTGCACGGTTGCACTGCCTCGCCGCCTTCACTGCCCTGCTCTGATCCGACCACACGCCGTCAGCAAGAACTATCGCGAACCTCCGGCCTTCTTCGTCCTCAAGAACGTCCATTATTTCCCCGAAAGGATGTGCCGAGTTTCCGTAGCCGGTCTGCCCGCACTTTATGGACTTTATGGCTCTGAGGCACTGCCTCTTGTCGTCCGTCAGCCTGCAGACTATTTTTGTACGGTCAGAGACGGCCATAATTCCGACGCGCGTATACTCTAAGTCCAGCTTGTCAACGAAATCGCACATCGCGTCCTGAGCGTCTTGCAGGGGCTCGCCGGACATGCTTCCCGACACATCCACCGCCATAACGAGATTCAGTGTCTCGGGCTCGGGGTCTTCCGTGCGTTCGACGGGACTCGAGAACTTCGACATGTCTTCAGGGACGGGCTCGCGGCGTATTGGAAGGTTCACGGAGGAGCTGTCCTGACGCGCTTCAACGTGAATTATCCCGTTGTTGTCGTAGGTGTACTGCACGCGGATTGTGGTCTTGCCCCTCGTCGAAGGGTTGTGCTGTATCCCCGTAACTACGTACCTGAACGTTACCTTGTTCTCCAGCGGAGCTTCTTTGTCGCCCTGAAGAACATAGATTTCCATATCGGCGGCCTTCTTCGACGTTGTCCTGAACGAGAAGGCTTTTGCTGCCTTTACTGGTCTGGGGTGGTCGGCGGGTATGATTATGTCGTTGATGTATCTTGTGCCGTCGGGGCTGACTGCTATCATTCCCATTGCGTGGGCTGTGGTCTCGCGTACGGAGATTACCTCGAGACCCGAGAGCCTCCTCTCAGGCTTCACTAGGCCAGTGAACTGCGCTCTCTCAGTAACCTTCCTGCCGTCCTTCACGACGAACGACACGCGCGAGTACACGGGATTCTCCTTCACAGCCTGAACCGCCGCACCGAGTGCCACCGCCTCATCCGGGTTCACGTGGGCAATGGGCTTCTTGCCGAAGATTCCCGCGAGATGCTCAGAGACAGCGGGCATCCTCGTAGAGCCTCCGACCAGCAGGACATCAGCAACGTCGTTCACGCTGACCTGCGCCTTATCTAGCACGGACAGGCAGAAATCACCCGTGCGTTTGAGGAGGTCTGCCGTCGCCGAAGCGAACTCTGCGCGTGTTACCTGCACAGTGATATTCCCCAAGACCGGCAGGGATACCACAGCGTTCACGCTCATGAGCTGCGAGAGGCTCTTCTTCACGCCCTCAGAGAGACCGCGTATTGTCCTCATTGCCCGAAAGTCTGACTTTATGTCCTTGTCCGTCTCGGCAGAAACTTTGTCCGCAATGAGCTCCGAAAGCCTCTCGTCCCAATCCCGCCCGCCGAGAAAATGATCTCCGGCAACCGCAATGGCCTGAAGCTCGCCGTCCTTCTGCATGTGCGTCAGGGTAACGTCGAACGTTCCGCCTCCCAAGTCGTAGACGAGAATATTCGCGTTCTCGCGCCAGTGGTTAAGGCCGTAGGAGATTGCGGCGGCGTTGGGTTCATCGATTATCTTGCGGACAATCAACCCTGCCTCCTGCGCGGCGTTGAGGGTTGCTTCCCGCTCCACAGAGTAGAAGTAGGCAGGAACGGTGATGACTGCGTCGGCGATTTCTTGGCCTGTGCCTGCTTCGGCGTACTCCTTGATGTACCTCAGGAGCATTGACGACAGCTCTTCGGCCGTGTAATCCTTGCCGTCTATTGCGCAGTAGGTCTCGTTCTTCCCCATGCTGCGCTTGAACGTCGCCGCACATCCCCCAAGCCCGAGCCTGAACGCTTCCTCTGCTTCGCTCCCGAAAATCGGCCTGCCTTCCTCGAAGAGAATCACCGACGGTGTTATGTGCCTGCCGTCGGGGTTGGGGATGATTTCCGGGCGGCCTGTTGATGGGTTGACGTACGCTGCCGCAGAATACGTTGTGCCTAAGTCTATGCCGATCGATATTGGCATGACCTGTTACCCCTGAACTGTGCCGGATGTGTTGATTCGTCCGATAAGTTTCTTGTCGCTCTCCACCTGCTCCCGCGTCTTGAGGAACTCTGACCTCAAGCTGGCTTCGGCCGTCTCGCCCGTCGTAACATTGGTCGCGTACACAGTGAGACCGTCAGAGCCGCACTTGAAGCGTATCAGTATCGGCGCGCCCTTAGGAGTTCCCGCAGGAAGAGGCAGGATGACAGTGCCGAGATGCTTCACCTTGAGCGTCGGGTCTGTCGCCTGAGGTTCACCCTTTTTGTTGAACGGAGGAGTAACGTAGCGTTCGTCCTTGCTGATGTTCTCGAACACAGGCACTGTGAGTTCCGGCAGGTTGTCTTCAGCAACTTTGTACGTCTCCTCTGCCTCTGCGGGCGACGGGCCTCCGATGAAAAGCAGGTTGTCGATCATCAGCTCCTTGCCGCCGGGAGCACCGGGAGCAGGCACAAGCACAGCAGGGCCGAACGAGCGCGAAAGTATATCCGCAACCTCAATAGTTCCGCCCTCACCGAATGCCTCGATGAGGCCGCGCACCGTATCATCATCGCCGCCGCCACCGTTGGTATCTACTTCCTCCGTGCGTTCCTTGAACTTCTCGATGTACTTCATGCCCGCAGCAATCGCCGCACCTTTCGCCACCGCATAATCAGGATCCTCTACCCTCACGCGCAGGCTTCCGCTGTCCTTCTCCGGGAACATTGCCTTGACGGCATCCTGCACCATCGGCATACGCGTTGAGCCCCCGACGAGAAGCACTGTGTCTATGTCGTCTGCACTGAGGCCGTTTTTCCCCAGAAGCTGGCTGACGAACGTTGTTGTTCTCTCAACAAGAGTCTTGGTGCGCTCGCGGAACTCCTCTGCAGTTATGGTGATTCTCGTTGTTCCGACGTTTATGCTAAGGGTCGGCAGAAGAGAGAGCCTCTTCTTGTTTTCCTCCGACTGTGCCTTTATCAGCGCAGTTGTCCTCGCGTCTATGTCTTTGGTGCTGATGCCGTTCTCGTCGGCATAAAGCTCGCTGATGTAGGTTTCCATCATCTTGTCCCAGTCCACGCCGCCTAACCTGTCGTCGCCCGTAGAGTCCAGAATCACTATCTGTGCGTTGCCCCCGAACTCATCGACGGAGAAGTCCAGAAGCGTAACATCAAACGTGCCTCCGCCCAAGTCGTAGACCATTATTCTCCTGTTCTCGCTGAACTCGTGCGAACAGTAATTCAGTGCCGCCGCTGTAGGTTCGTGAATTATGTCGAGGACTTCGAGCCCCGCTATCTCTCCTGCCTGACGGGTTGCTGTCTTCTCCGCGTTGCCGAAATACGCCGGGCACGTGATTACTGCCTTGCTGACAGGGTAGCCCTGTTCCTCGACCTCCTGCTTCATGCGCTTGAGTATCAGCGACGAGACCGTGATAGGGTCATAGTCCACGCCGTCGAATGAATACCTCACGTCTTCCTTGCCTATCTCGCGCTTCACGAACTGCACAACTCTGTCTGGTTCAGAAGCCGCCATCTTCTTGGCCTCCTTGCCGACTATCTGGAAGTGAGGCTGCTGTCCCGTCTCGTCGGGCTGGAAGTACACCGCAGAAGCTATCTTCCTGTCCTCTTCGCTGTAGAGCTCGAACACTTCCGGCTTGGCGTTGTTGTCCAGCGTCGCGATAACTGAATACGTCGTCCCTAAATCAATACCGAAAACTTTCTCTGCCAATGTTCAACGCTTCCTTTCCTGATTAGTTCACTTTCCTGTAGAGCTTCACGAGCTCCTGTATTATCGGGTGATTCTCCCTGCAGAAACCCGTCTGCACACTCTCCGCAATCTTCCCGTGAAGTTCCTGATCCTCCGTGTCCTCGTAACCCACAACGTGAGTCAGACGGAGCTTGCGTTCACTGCCCTGTTCGCTCTTCTGCGGGTGAACGCCGTAACACTCCAGCACCTGCAGAACGTCAAGCAGTATGTAGCCCACTCTCTTGCGCAGTGTCTCGTCCTCTATCGAGGCGGGAAGGCTCTCGTGGTCAACGTATATCCGCGCTATGTCCCTGAGAATGTCGTCGAACGCACGGCCTCTGTCGATATCGCGGTACTTCTCGAGCTCTGACTCTGCGGCACGTATTCTTCCGGCCTGGAAGTTCTGGCATATCTTGTGAATCTCCCTCAGCTCCGTGAACACGTGCTGCATCATCGTATCTTCCGCCGGTTTCTCCTCCGCGACCTGCGGGACTGGTTCGGCCTGCACGGGGTCAACAGCCGATGTTTCCTGTTCTTCACACATCGATAATTCAGCTCCTTTGCTTGTGCTAGATGCTGCCGATGAATATTCCTTCCTTCCTGTAAACGCACGCCACACCGGAAGGGAGGCTCTCTATGCTCCTGCCCCTGACTCGCGGCAAGTCATGTTCCTGCTCGCTGAGGCTTTCTGCAGGGTTATAGCTTGCCCATCCGCCGGAACTCGAATGCTCGCGCTGTGTCTTTATCTTCCTGTATGTGCCGAAATACTCCGACCACCTGCGGCAGGAGTCCGCGCTCTGGTGGCAGAAAACGCACACAACCCCTGCATCGTGCGTCAAGTCCCGGAACAGTTCGTCGGAGTTGTTCTCGTGAGTGTACTTCGAGCGGGACAACGACAATGACGCGGCAAAATCACTGTGGCTGATAGCGTACGTCCTGCCCCTGATGATGTCGCTGATCTCCGGGAATTTCGCGATGTAGAAATCATCAATGATGAAGTTGAAGTTACAGTGATTTTTGTCTAGAAGAAGAAGGTAGTTGATGAGCAGCTTCACGGCGAGTTCTGCAGTGCCTTTGCCGATGTCTATCATCACAGCTCCGTTGTGGTTCAGCGTGCGCACTATGCTTGAGCGTCCGGCTCTCTTTGCGCCGAATACATGCCTGAAGTCATCGGCCAAGTTCGTCAGGAACGTACGCAATGACACTCTCGCCCCTGAACCTGCGTCGTAATCCTCGAGCCAGTCAGAATACTGTTTCTTCGTCAGCACTCCCGAAGCGTTGAGGCGTATTATCCCGTCCCTGAGCTTACCGAGCGGGAAGGAAGCGATGTCCTCTATGCACGCATCAGGCCGCTTTGTGAGTACTACATTGACCAGCGCGCGCAAGAGAGATTCTGTGCCATTATCCTCGCCGATGGTGTCAGAGATCAGCCTCACAATGTCATCAGGTATCAGCCCGGCAAAAATGTCGCAGTAAAGCCCTTTCGCCGAGATTATCTCGTGTACCTTGCAGCTGGAGGCAATCATTGACTCGAGCGTGGAGTCGGAGTTGTGGATTATCACGAGCGGCATATTGCTGGTCTGCGACCTATAGATGAACGGCATCAGAGTCCTGCACCTGTCCGCCTCTGTTCCGCCGGAAACCACCACGCTCTCGGGAAGTTTGCTGTCTCCTTTCAGGTAGTCTAATGCAGGTTCAGCGTCCTTATCAGTAACGGTCTCTGTGTCGTCGAATTTCGGGTCATCGTTGAGGCAGATAGCATTCTTGTCGACAGAAGATGAGACACGCACTCCGCGATTGTTCTTGCTGGCTCGTGCTGTGCGGCGTATCCTCTTGCCGTCCTGGAACAGGGATAAAGTCTTCCGCAGAACAGTGAACGCCCCTAAAAACGTTGCACCGACTATTTTAGTTGCTACACCAAAAGCTATGCCGAAGAAGGAATCTATCGCTCTCTCAAAGATATCCATGTTACTTGTACTCCTTGAACTTGAAGCGGAACGGCGGAATCTCAGGCATACCCACCACAGCTTCGCCGGTCTCCAGCGAAATTATGTCCCAGTCCTCGACCACAAAACCGTCATGACGCTTGTACTCTGCTGTCCCGTCGGCATGTTCGAGGCGTTCAACAACAGCATTCTTCCCGAACATTCCGCTGACGTATTCGCGGGTATTCGGGTCTGAAGACCTGAAGGCCGCAACCGTCGAGAAGCCTGCTATTGCGTTGTGTGCCTGAGCCTCTTTGTCGTAAATCGCGTCGAGCTGCCTGATGCTCTGAAGCCCGGCGAGTATCTTCAGGCCAAGACTGCGCCCGAAGTTGATTCCGTCGTCGAGGTGGCGTAGTCTGGGCAGGAGCTTAAGCTCGTCGGCGATAAGGTAGACGTTGCCCTGCGACTTCGTGCGTCCCAATGCTTCCTTGAGTGCGAGGTCAAACAGCAGCGAGTACACCGGCGCAAGGACATCACCTATCGCTAGGTCATACTCGAGGAAGACAGTTCGTCCCTGCTTCGCGCGGATGAACCTCCGCATCGAGAAATCCCCCGCGTCGGCGAACACTCCCGTCAAGATGTCGCGCATCGTGCTGTACACTTCAGAGAGCACGCCCTGCGACTGGTTAGCGGCTCTGGGGTCAATGTACGTGCTGATTGTCTGAAGGTCTTTGTGGGCGGAGAACGTGTCGTGGAAGTCTTTTGCGGTCATTGTGTCGAGGGCGTATTTCAGGTCGGCGTTGGTGAACTTCAAGCCCTTCCTGATGAATGAAATCATTAGTGCACCGAGAAGGTCAGAGGCGGCGGCGGGAAAGAAGGGGTTGTTGTTGTTCTCCATTCGCCGGGCAAAGAATGACTTGCAGATTTCCTGTACGTTCTGGGAGATTGAGACGTTGTCCCAGCCGTCTGCGGTGATTTCGTTGTGTATGCTCCATTTTGCGGAGGCCTGCCTGTACTTGGCGGAGTTGCCGATTACTGAATCTTTCTTGGGGTCGTAGAACTTGTCGCAGAAGTCTCCTTTGCTGTCGAAGATCATCATCACGTCGGATGAAGTCATCTTCTCCTTGAGCTGCCGGACAATGTGGTAGAAGAGATTAGTTTTGCCCGTGCCTGTCCCGCCTAACAGGAGGATGTGGCGGCTGAGGATATCATCAGTGAGCCCGAAGGATGACTCTCTGCCAGAATGCTTGCCGCTGAGAATCACTGAGGCAGTGCCTTTGCTGAGAGGAGGCGGGGAGTTATTTGCCAGAACAGAACCGTAAACAACATCGCTGGTAAGATTCATCAATGAATTTCCTCCTGCGTATGGGATGCAGGTATCTTACCACAGATAAAAGAAGGGAGACAGACCTTAGACCGTCCCCCTGAGTGATGATTAGTCTTCGTCGTGGTGCTCCATCGGGATAACCTCCATCCCGTGCTTGGCTCGGTAATCGTTCAGTGCCGTGTGTATCGCCTCTTCGGCCAAGACAGAGCAGTGCATCTTTATCGGCGGAAGCCCGTCCAGTGCTTCAGCTACTGCGCTATTGGTGAGATCCCATGCTTCCTGCACGGTGCGGCCCTTAATCATCTCCGTCGCCATACTCGACGAAGCAATTGCCGAAGCGCAACCGAACGTCTTGAACTTCACATCCTCGATAATCTGCGTGTCAGGGTTGACCTTCAGGTATATCTTCATGATGTCCCCGCACTTGGGGTTGCCCGCCTCGCCGACTCCGTCCGCATTCTCAATCTCCCCGACGTTGCGCGGGTTGATGAAGTGATCCATTACCTTCTGGCTGTAATCCAGTGCCATAATCTACTTTTCCCCCTTCAAATAATCTTCCCACAACGGCGACATTGCGCGTCTCCGTGCAACTATCTCCGGCAGAACCTCAAGCACGTAATCTATCTGCTCATCCGTCGTCAGCCTCCCGAGCGTGAACCTCAGCGACCCGTGAGCCATCTCGTGCTTCAGCCCCAGTGCCAGCAGAACATGCGACGGGTCAAGGCTGTCCGATGAGCACGCGCTTCCTGTTGAGGCGGAGATTCCCTTAGCGTCGAGGTCAAGCAGCAGCGTCTCTCCCTCAACGCCGATGAAGCTGAAGTTCACGTTGTTGGGAAGCCGGAGGTCTCCCGTTGCTCCGTTCAGCTTTGCGTGAGGAATGCGCTCGAATATCCCCGCAATAAGCCTGTCCCTGCGCGCTGAATTAATGGCCTTGTCCGCCTCGAGCCTTCCGCTGAGAATCTCCATCGCCGTGCCGAATCCCACTATGCCCGCAATGTTCTCTGTGCTCGCTCTGCGATGACGTTCCTGCCCCCCGCCGTGAATGAAGTTCTCGGGGTTCACGCCCTTGCGCAGGTACAACGCTCCTACACCTTTAGGGCCGTACATCTTGTGTGCACTCATCGAGAGCATGTCGATATTCATTGCTTTAACGTCAATCTTCAGGTGCGCGGCGGCCTGAACTGCGTCGGTGTGGAAGGGTATCTTCCTCTCTCTGCACAGCGCACCTATCTCCGCGACGGGCTCAATCGTACCTACCTCGTTGTTCGCGAACATCACGGACACAAGCGCGGTCTTGTCGGTGATTGCGTTCTTCACGTCCTCGACGCTGACCCTGCCTTCGCTGTCCACAGGAAGATACGTTACCTCAACGCCCCTGTACTTGTGCAGGTATTCGGCCGTATGAAGAATTGCGTGATGCTCAATCTGAGTCGTAATGAGGTGGTTCTTGCCCTTCAGGAGTGCACGGTCAAGCGTTCCCTTCAACGCCCAGTTGTCGGCCTCGCTCCCTGATGCCGTGAAGAATATCTCCGACGGGTCTGCGTTCAGTGCGGCGGCGACTTGGCCGCGAGCCTTCTCGATTGCTGTCCTGCTCTGCCGCGAGAATGAATACACGCTCGACGGGTTGCCGAACCATTCGCCGAAGTACGGCATCATTGCCGATAACACTTCCGGGCTTGTCGGGGTTGTTGCCGTGTGGTCAAGATATACGAACATTTATGCTTCTTCCTCCCTTGATGCCTTGATTGCTCTCTCCCTGACTTCCTCGCGTTCAGGGTCTGTGCTGATGTTCTCTAGAAGGGTTATTCTCTCGTCTACAATGTCTTCAAGCGTCGTGCTGCTGAGAATCTCATCAACCGACCCCTTCACCTTCCGCCACAGTGTGAACGTCGGGCACGTCGGAGCGTTCTCACAGCCCTTCTCCGTCTGGCATGACCCGAAGATGAACGGTTCGCCCAATGCCTGCAGAATATCAGCTATCGAGATTTCGTCAGCTTTACGCGCAAGCAAATAGCCTCCCTGAGCACCTCTGACGCTCTCGAGGAGTCCTCCTCTGCGGAGCTTGCCGAACAATTGCTCGAGGTAGTTTAGCGGGATGTTCTGGCGTGATGCTATGTCGCTGACCGGCACGGGCTCGGAGTTCCGCGAGTGTGTGCACAGATCAGACATTGCGCGCAGTCCGTAGCGTGCTGTTGTCGAAAGCCTCAACTGATAATCTTTCCCTTCTTGTCTTGGAACTTGCGCAAGGATAGTATATGCAACCTGCATTGTCAAGATTGAGTGATATATAATTGCGGGCACTTATCAGACAGTTTCGCACAAATTAAGGAGGGTAATCATGATTTCGAGGGAGCTTTACGACAACTACACGGCGATTCTGCGCGAGGAGCTTGTCCCTGCAATGGGATGCACTGAGCCTATCGCCATAGCCTACGCCAGCGCGAAGGCATGTTCCGTTCTCGGAGTGGAAGCCCGGCATCTTCACGTGTCGTGCTCGGGAAACATCATCAAGAACGTTAAGGGCGTAATTGTCCCGAACTCAGGCGGGCAGAAAGGCATTGAGGCGGCGGCGATTCTCGGAGCAGTCGGAGGGGACGCGGAGAAGGCGTTAGAGGTGATTGCGTGTGCTGACGACAAAGCACGGGCACTCACACGGAAACTTGTGCGCGAGAGATTCTGCGATGTGTCGCTGGCTGAGGACGTGCCGAATCTCTACATTGAGGTTACGGCAGAAGGAGACGGGCACACAGCAGCGGTTAGGATTGAGAACCATCACACTGACATTACGCGCATCGAGAAGGACGGAGTTACGGTGTTCGAGGAAGCTCCGGCAGAGAAGGAAGTTCCTTCATCATCAGCGGACAGGAGCAAGATGAAGCTGTGCACGATTCTGGATTACGCCGACAGCCTGAACATTGAGGACGTTGAAGAGCTGCTGACACGTCAGATTGAGTACAACTCCCGCATCTCTCAGGAAGGGCTGGACAACAAGTGGGGCGCGTGTATCGGCAAAACCATCATCGAGACGTGGGGGAATGACGTACGCTCGTGCGCGTGTGCCCGTGCCGCCGCAGGAAGTGATGCGAGAATGAGCGGCTGTCCTCTTCCCGTAATCATCAACTCAGGGAGCGGCAATCAGGGAATCACCGTAACAATGCCCGTCGTCGAGTACGCTGAACAGTGGCGGATTTCGCGGGATAAGTTATTGAGGTGTTTGGCCGTGAGCAACCTCGTGAGCATATACATCAAGCACTTCATAGGGTCGTTGTCGGCGTTCTGCGGGGCAGTCAGCGCGTCGGCAGGTGCAGGCGCAGGAATAACCTACATGGCGGGCGGGGACTATGCCAGTGTCGGGCGAACAATCACCAACACACTCGGCAACGTCGGAGGAATCGTCTGCGACGGAGCGAAGCCCAGCTGTGCGGCCAAGATTGCGTCATCAGTACACGCGGCGATTCTCGCGCACTACATGAGCATGAACGATGACGAGTTCAGGGGCGGAGAAGGTTTCGTTGAAGACGACGTGGAGGAGACCATCAGGAACATGGGCTATATCGGCAAGGTAGGCATGAAGGACACTGACAGGGAAATCTTGAACGTCATGATAGACCGTGTTGATGTTGATTCGTGCCTGTAAATCTTGATTCATGGTGTAAACTTTCAGGAATATATTTTTTCAGGAGGTAATCTATCTCATGAGCAGTAACTCTTTCACGTCAAGCCTGCCCTTCAAGCTCATCGTGGCACTTGTGCTGGGCATACTTGCCGGTCTCGGCCTCAGTTCTATGGAGGGAAGTGCGTTGTGCACCGCTCTCCTGAACATCATCGTAACCATACGCTTCATCTCCGGGCAGTTCATCAACTTTTGCGTACCGTTAATCATCATCGGTTTCGTTGCTCCGTCAATCACCCGTCTTGGCAGCAACGCCTCAAGAATGCTTCTTCTTGCGTTGACGCTGGCCTATGTCTCGTCAATCGGTGCGGCATTCGCGGCGACTTTCGCTGGCTACTCGATCATTCCGTTCCTGAACATCGCAACGGAAGTCGAGGGCTTGAAGAGTCTTCCTGATGTCGTCTTCAAACTCAACATTCCGCAGATTATGCCGGTAATCTCCGCGCTGTTCCTGTCAATCACCGTAGGACTTGCGGCGGCGTGGAACAGAAGCAAGTACATCATCAACGTTCTCGAGGAGTTCCAGAAGATAGTCTTGAGCATCGTAACGAGATTCCTGATTCCTGTCCTGCCGTGGCTTATCGGAACGACTTTCTGCGGGCTTGCGTACGAGGGCTCAATCACAAAGCAGTTCCCCGTGTTCCTCGCGATAATCCTTATCGTTATGGCCGGGCATTATATCTGGATGGCTCTGCTGTACTTCATCGCGGGCGTGTATTCCGGCAAAAACCCCTTCAACATCATCAAGAATTATGGCCCTGCGTACATGACTGCTGTCGGGACAATGTCGAGCGCGGCAACTCTGTCAGTTGCCCTCGAGTGCGCAAGGAAGTCTGAGCCTACGCTTCGTGATGACATGGTGAACTTCGGCATTCCGTTATTCGCGAACATTCACCTTTGCGGCTCTGTAATGACTGAGACGTTCTTTGTGATGGCGATCTCGAAGATACTCTACGGGACTTATCCGACGATGGGCAACATGATACTGTTCTGCCTTCTGCTGGGAGTGTTCGCGATCGGTGCTCCGGGAGTTCCTGGCGGTACGGTAATGGCTTCGCTGGGACTGATTACGGGAGTTCTCGGCTTCAACGAGGCTGGAACAGCGTTGATGCTCACGATCTTTGCTCTTCAGGACTCCTTCGGGACGGCCTGCAACGTTACGGGAGACGGAGCGTTGACGCTTATTCTTACGGGTTACGCTGAGAAGCACAAGATTTCCGCTGAGGGTCTGGAGAACATTCTGGGCTGATTATGAAGAAACCCGGAGCCTTATGACTCCGGGCTGTTATTGCTGATTAACGTGGTTTCCTTCCGAACAAGAATATTCCCGCGCAAATCAATCCTGCAACGCCGAACACGCCAGCACTGCACCCGCCATGTGATGATGGAGCAGGCTCACCGTTACCCGCCGACGAAGCGGATACGTAGCTTTCTTGCTCACCGGCTGCCGCGCTGATTTCGAGCGTCCTGAACTCGCGTTCTCCTGCATGAGCCGAAGCATAGACTATGAAGTCTCCGTTGACTGCCTCAGCTGGGAGGGTGAAGATTCCGTCCTCCGAGATGTCCGCGCTCACGGCTTCGTCATTGACGAACACAGCGACATCTGAGACCTCAATATTACGGCCGTATTCGTCCTGCCACTGCCCTATCTCGAACGTGAGAGGTTCACCGGCCTCTACAGGCACATAACCTTCGAGCTTCTCGTCCCCGCTAAGGAGGTACAGCCTTGTGTAGACAGCGTCTGACGTGCTGCCGCTGTCAGGGGTATCAGCTGTGGGTGCTGAGCCCGTGTTAGAGGGGGTGTTAGTCTGCCCTGTGCTCTCAGAGGTGTCGCCCTCGTCATCTTCAGCCTCCTTATCGTCTCCGGTCGAGTCGTCAGCCTTCAGTATTACGATGGAGAGCTGGACTGTCTCTTCGCCGGCCTTGTTCTTGGCCTTCACGGTTATGTTGAATGGTCCCGCCTTCTTGGGAGTACCGTAGATGATGCCTTCCTTCTTGTCGAGCTTCAGGCCGCTCGGGAACTTGCCGATCTTGCTCCACTTTATGGGGTCAGTGCCTGATGCTCTGAGGTATTCGGTGTACTCTACGCCAACCCTTCCGTCAGGCAAGGATGCCGTTATGATGGTTGGTGCTGTCTTCACGACCTTAACCTTGAACGACTTCGTTACGGAGCCCTTCTCGTTCTCAGCCTTGACCTTGAACTTGTACTTGCCGAGTTCCATAGGTATGCCGGAAATCCTGCCGGTATCCTCTTCGAGCGTCATCCAGTCCGGCAGATCTCCGACGGCGTACCACGCTATAGGTTCTGCGCCAGAGCATTCGAGGGTAGCTTCCCACATGCTGCCTACGTGGGCATCAGGTAGTTCTTTGGACGTATATTTGGGCTTGGTTGTGCTGCCTGTGCCGCCTGACTTGTAGTAGGGGTTTTTCGCGATATTCACGGTGTACGACTGCTCGACATACCCGTTATTGCTGCCCGTAACCCTTATCGTGAACGGGAACGCGCCTGCCTTCTTGGGAACACCCTCCAAGAATATGTAGTTCTGATATGCTTCAAGCCTTGTACCAGGAGGCAGCTCTCCAGCGACAACCGAAGCAGTGTACGGTGATGATCCGCCTCTGACGGTAATGTAGGAAGAGTAATTGAGACGCATCATCTTCCACTGTACGAATCCGCCTCGCAGCGACATGCTGTAGTTCCGCCAAGCCGTGCTTGATGCCGGTGATATTTTCAGGGTGTAAGACCGCGTGTTGTACCCGCCGTCGCTGATTCTCTTCGCCTGCAGCGTGAACTCATAGGTGCCTGAAGCCTTTGGTATTCCGCTCAAGTAGACTTTGCCGACGTTGTAGCCGTTTGCTGATTTTTCCTCGATGCTCAAGCCTGGAGGAAGAGAGCCTTTCGAGACAAGGAATATGTAATTGTCGAGGTTCTTCGTGCTTGGCGATGAAGTATCCTTGATGCCCGTCCAGTCGTAATAGCTTGTCCCTGCCTGACCGCTGAGGAAGTTGTACAACAGCTTTATATTTGGGTCTTGGTATTCTGTGGCTACGTTCCCGACGTAGATGACGAACTCGCGTGTTGTCGTTGTGCTAGAGTCGCCGACTAGGTTGCTGAGTTCCACAGTGAACCTGAAGCACCCTGTCTGAGTGGGGATACCCGTAATCGTAGCTTCGCGCTTGCTGGATTTGCCGTTAAAGGTCAATCCTGGCGGAAGCTTGCCTTTGGTGATCTTCCATCTCATGCTCCATTCGGTGCCCTTTGCCTTGATGGTTTGGTTGTAGCGGGAGTTCAGGTCGCCGCGTGCAAGTGTCTCCGCAGTCTCGAACACTGGAGGCTCATACACCACGATGTAGCTCTGCTTATGGGCTGATGAGCCGGATGAGTTTGCGGCCGTAACGCTGAAGTAGTACATCAAGGGCATGTACGAGTCCTTCCCCGCGTCGGTATGAGCGACAGTACCGCTGATTGTGCCCGTTGTACCTGAGCCGCTTATGGACAGTCCGGGAGGAAGGTTGGTGCGTAGGTGTGATGCACTTGACGGAAGAGTCCCGGCTGATGTCGACCACGTTATTGGGGTTGAGCCTGTGGCTGTCAGGGTGTTGCTGAACCATGTCCCTGCTACGACTGTCTTGGGAAGGCTGCCGATGCTGGTGATTACCGGGATCGGAATAGGGCCAGGCTTAATTACGTTGTAGGTGTTTTCGGGCATCCACGCTATGCGCCAGCGTCCGTCAGATGTTGCGTACATGACCTGACACCAGCCGTTCTCTTTGGTGAGAAGGTAGCACTGATCTTCTGCATCAATACCGTACGACCAGCTCCGCCCGGAATTGAGACGCCTATAGAGGCCATAAGCACTCCTCGCCGCCTTGAAGGACTCTGTCTCCGACCCCTTGACGAAGAGCTCGCGCAGTCTCACGTATGCAGTCCTGCGCCCGCTTGATGTAGGGTAGGATATTTGAGCGTATACGACGCTGTTGCTGTTCACGCCGACACCTAGCAGCCAGTCTTCATCGTTCTCACCTGTCCACGCGCTTGAAGAAAGCCTGCTTGTCAGCTCCTTGTTGCTGTACAGGTTGTAGTAGCGTCCAGAGGAGAGCGTGTATATCTTGGCGTACTTGCTCGAGGTCAGACTGCGGAGTCCCTGACTGTATATTGCGGGGTTCTCGACATAATCGTCGTCAGGTCTTGGAGGGAATGGCACTGAACCGAAGCGGTATATCGAGAAACCGCCTCTATATCCCGGATTCGTGTAACGCCGCGCCAGCTCAGAATACGTGTAGAAGCTGTTTGATATTTTCTTCACGCCGTATCCGCTTACGTGCGACTGGAAGAAGTAAACACCATTGCTCTCAAAACCGTTGATGAGCGCAGTGTGAACACTCGAGCCGCCAGAATAATATGACCAACGCATTTGCACAACATCACCAGCACTTGCCTTCTGAAACGCTTCACGAACCTGCGCTTCACTCGGGCCTGAGCTGTTGTGATGAGCGTTGAGATACTGTGCCAGCATAATGCTGTCCAATCCGTTGAGGTACGCCTCATAGCAGAACCCTGAGAGTGCACCTCTGCCATCATCCTTCAGCACCCAGTCCACAAAGCAGTAGCAGTTTGTACCGTAGTAATCGTTATCAACATCACCGCCACCGCGTCCAGGAACCTTCAGGACTTCCAAATCGCGCCACTTCTGGGAATTTACGTCGTACATCAGGCTTGTAGCCGAGCTCATACCCGTGAGCCCAAGCACCGCACACAGCACCACCGCAATAACCCACATAAATCTTCTGTGTGTCATGAAAATCTATCCTCCTTCTTCATGCACAAAAATTCCGTATGCCTTCATGCGCCGCTGACAACCTCCCCCTAAGGAGGCTTCTCCTCATGCCCGCACCTCCTGCACCGCCTTACACAGTGCGCAAACGAGACCCTCATCTGCCTCGAGCCCTCCTCACCGCCGCCAAAGCGAGCACCAGCATTCCCGCGTACACTCCAGACCACGAATTGCAGCCGGAGTCATGATTCTCAAGTAGGGAGTACTCACCTTCGGGCTCGTCTTCAGGTTCGTCTTCGGGCTCATCTTCAGGTTCGTCTTCAGGCTCGTCTTTCTTGGCCTCATTCACTGTCAGGGTAAGACTCTTCTCCTCGTAGCCGACCTCGTTCATCGCAGTGAAGAAGATCTCGTGCTGCCCGGCAGCTTCCGGCTGGCCGCTCAGAACTCCTTCCTTGCTCAGCGATAAACCGGCGGGAAGAGAGCCGCTCCTCCATTCGCTTGACGGATTCCCAGATGATGACATCGTGAACGAGTACGACACACCTACCGTCCCGTCAGGCAAGTATGCTGTGGTGATTACAGGAGGCCTGTTGTACGTCGTCCACGACTCCGTGAACGTCATGATGCAGGCATTGTACGGTCCTCCGCTGACATCCTTTCCGTCCTGCCACACTGACGGCACGCCGTCGCCTTCCGCAAAGAAACTCTCCCCCTCGTTCACGGCAATCTCCAGGTACTTATCCAAGCTGGCTTCAACCGCTGTAGGGTATCTGTAGCTGGATGTCTGGAACGTCGTCATCTTCAGTATGACCGAGTAGTAATCCCCTTCGTAGAGATTTACAGCCTCAGGGAGCGTAACTGTGTGGTAGCCGGCAAAAGCAATGCTGCCGCTCGACAACGGAAGCTCAGCGCGTCCGGGGTCTGTCGGGACTCTCTTGCCGAACTTGTTGATGTAGAGCTGGTACGTCATGTTGTTGTCCGTCGTGTGGAACGACACGCGGGTGATACGCTCATTGCGCGAGGCACGGAAAATCCGTGCTCCCCATCCTGAAGTGATGTCCTTAGTATGGTTTGCGCTGCCGTTGGTCCGTAAATTTCGTGCTCCCTGTCCTGAAGTGATGTCCTCAGTGGGGCTCTGCTCCTTCACTATGAATGACCTCAGCTGCACAATACCCCCATCCGTCCCAGCCTGAGCGTACGACATCCAGAAGCAGCCGTAGTCATCATCGCCCAGCTTGGCCAGCTCGCCGGTCTCCTTGTCGGTCCAGCGGCTTGAGCGTACCAGCCATGCACCATTGACACCCGGATTGTTCTTGAAGTTCGAAGCAGGGTAATCGTCGTCCCAGCCCACAAGAAGTGCCGCGTGCGACAACGCGGTGCTGTTTGTTGAGTAGAACGTGGAATAATTGCTGTCGTAACCTTGAAGCGCGTTGACGTAACGGAAATACACAGCTCCGTGATCCATAATCTGCTGCTTGATGTAGTTCACGGTCTCGGTATCATTGGCATAGTCCGTCTTTATGTCGTGGAGTTCGTTCACGTCAGAGAGTATCACGCGTGATTTGTCGAAGCTGCCCGCCGCCTTGCCGTTCAGGAACGCGTTTACCTTGCTGTTGGAATCACTAGACATTGTGCCGGCTTCAGAATAAGGCATCGCTGACTCATCAACAGGGGCTATATCTATCTTGTTCAGGAACGAGACTGCAATATCGGGGTCGCCTCCCTCCATGAGGACATCCTTGCCGCGCCTCATGAAGTTGTCAAAGCTGGCCTCATACGCAAACCATGCGAGATGAAGTTCTGAGAGGTCAAGGCTGGCCGGGGAGGCTGGGGCTTTGTGTAGCATGTAGTCTGCTTCCATTGCTCCGAGAACTGCGAACGCCCAGCAAGTCTCATAAATTCCCTGATGTCTTACCGGCGATAGGTTTCCGCTTGTTCTGGCATCATACGATGCTGGCAGGGAAGGCATGTTGACATTAGGCGGGTTGCTGCTGAGGTGCGATGTGCCCACAGGGCTCGGCCTTGCTCCTGAAGGTACATTGCTGTCCTCATCGCTCCTCCACGCGTCAGGGTTTTGCTGCCAAGTCTGGAAGTCTGTTGCGGCCGGAGCTTCCTCGACTGCTTGGGGTTCGTCGTCCCACTCGCAGATGAATCCGTGAGCTTCAGCACCGTCTGAGTCGTCCCACTTGCCGTTGGCGGAAGAGTTTGCGGCATTCGAGTCCCACACGATATGAACGTTGTTTCCTGAGCCGTCGGGCTGTCCGTCCCCGAAGTTGCTGTACTGACGCTCCAGAACTTCGTCGGTAACCCACTCGAGCCAGCCGGAAGCGTTGGACTTCGCGCCGATCCAGTAGTACGTGTAATTTGTCGTGGACTGCCTGAGGAGGGCTTCGACCTGTTCCTGTTCGAGAGAGCTTGTTATTGTCGCGAGGTGTCCGCCGAGTGCCTCACAGCGGGCTTTCGCGTTCTCCCACGTCGTGGGTTCGTTGAAGACCTGATAGCGGTGCTTGTTCCAGGAGATTTGCGGCGTGGGGTCTGAGGAGTCTGGGATTGGAATGTCTCCGCTGCTTCTCCCTACTGCCGGGTAGCTTGAAGGACAGCTGTTGCCCTCTATGGTCGCATTGTAGGAAGACCCGGCGATACCGCCAACATCACCTGAGACAGAAGTGATCTCAACACCTTCCTCGACGGTACAGTTCTTGATAGTGATGCCGCCTGCACGTCCAGTGATGCCGCCTGCATCTTGCGAAGCTGTTATGATGGTGCCAGCCTCTACAGTACAATTCTCTATACTGATTCTGTCCCCGCTCTCCTCAAAATCATATGAGTATCCTACGATACCGCCTGTACAATACCAAAGAGAAGTGTTGGCAGATGTAATCTCAGCGTTCACTGTACAGTTCCTGACTGTTCCGCCATGCAGCCATCCAACTATCCCGCCTATGTCGGCAGCACTAGGTGAACGATACGATATACTGCCGTTGAAGCTGCAGTTCTCGATTACTCCTGAATACATGTGAGCTGTGATCGCACCGCAAGCATCCGATGCCTCTATATCCCCGACGACATTGAGATTCATCACTGCAGGAACATCGCCACTAGTACGGTAAAACAAGCCACTCTCCGCTTCGTTCAGCTCAACCGTGTGCCCCTGCCCGTCAAAGTGCCCCTGAAAGATTCCGTAACTGCTCCAGCCAGTCAGAGATATATCCGCGCCCAGCTTGTAGTACTTCCCTGACGCTTCCTCGCCGCTCTTGATTCTGTCGCGCAACAGCGTCATGTCCTCAGACGATCTGATGAAGTAAGCGTCCTCCCAGCTATCACCACTCCTGCCCATGTTGTAGTATTCACCGCCGAAAGAGTATTCCTCAGCTCCGGCTGACGAGACACCCACCGCCGAACACAGGACAGCTAACAGTGCCATCACAAGAAATTTCCTCATAGTTCCGTCATACCTCCTCTCTGCGAAAAATCCCCGCCGCCCAAGCCATGCAGGCCTCTGGGAGTCGCGGGGATATTCTGCATGTACTTAGAGTGCTCAGTGTTTCATGCCCGGCACATGTACTATCTGCTCCTACTATTCCGGCGGAACGCAAACAGCACAGCCGCGAGCATCAGTACCCCTGCTCCGGCGTTACAGCCTCCGTCAGAACTTCCGAGATTATAGTTGGTGTCAGCTGTCGCTTTCTTCACCGTCCCGAGATCAGCCGTATACTCCTTGCCGTCATTGCCAGTAACTGACAGCGAAATCTGAGAGTCGGTGCTGAGGTCTGCGGGAGGTGCTGCCTCAACTGTGGCTGATGTCGCATTGGATGTTACTATCCTCGCCCAGCTGTCCGCCGCTGACGTGAAAGCGGCCGAACTCACAGCAGTACCGTTTATGAGCAGCTTCCACGCCCGGGCGGTTATGCCTGTGCCCTCAAGCGAGATGGTGTAAGTAGCCTTCGAGCCTGCCGCCAGTGTGGAGAACGGCCGTGAATTTACCGCAGTCCCATCCTCGTTCTTGATGCCTACCTTGCTGGTGATGTCCGTGCTGTCTTCGGACGGGTCTGGTATCGGGGGTACAGTTGTTGTGACGGTTATCCTCAGCGTTGTGTTGGCCGATGTCCCCGCTGAGTCCTTAGCACTAACCGTAACGCTGTACGTGTCCGCCGAAACATTCTGCCCCACGACTATAGATACCTTTGCGGAAACATCGCCTGAACATGTAACGAGAATGTCTGCCGCCGGTGAGAGTGTCCCGACAGTCCACGTTACGTCTCCGCTGACATCACCGCTTGCTGTGAGTGTCGTTGACGCGGACTCTCCAGCCTTCAGCGAGAACGTCTTGGGTTCTCCCGTGATAGCGATCTTCGGTGTCAGTGGGATTGGCTTCTGAACAACAGTAACGTTTGCTGTTACGTTGCCGGAATTTCCGTAAGCGTCGGTGAAGGTGAACGTCTTGTTATAGCTGCCTGCAGCCGCGCTGTCTGAAGCCTCGACGGTAACGGTTATAGTCCCGTTTGCAGCCGCTGTGTTGAACCTTACGCCGCTTGATGTATCGTTCGACGTTATGCTCACAGGCTCTGAGCCGGAGTACTGAGCCGTCTTTACGTCGGTGCTGCCCGGCCAGAGCGTGAAGCTCATGGGGCTGCCAGACGTTACTGTGAAGGGAGCAGGCTTGCGGTAAGTTACATCCCAGCTCAGGAGGAATGATGCGTCTACTCCGTCTCCCTCCAAACCCAGAAACGGGACGTTTACCTTCGCGATCGTACCGTCCTGCAGGTCTCCAAGAAGTTTTCCGTCGTAGCTGTCGTTGAACTTTATCACGATGGAAGTTATTGCCTTCCTGTCTGTGAACTCCGACTCGAGATCCTCATTGCCGCCGAAGTTTTCCTGCTCTCCAGTGAGCTCCCACGTCAGCCATTCGGGAAGGTTTATCGTGTATTCATCCTCAGACTGGATGTAGTTATCGTACCTCGTCAGCAGCTGAGCGTAGTCCGCGCTGACTGTAACCGTAACCTTATAGTTCCGGGTAACTTCGTGGATGTCCGTATTGCTGTCGTGCACGAGGTACTTCGTGAGAGCGTCTGATGTAGCAGCTGTATGCTCATCGTCCTTCTTGACTTCAACAGTGAGAACATCAAAGCTGATCTCGACACCTACAGCATATGCCCTGTACATATCTTCCGTAGTGTCTGTAACCTTAGCTTTAACTGTGATTTCTTCGGTGTAAGCGTCCGATGACTCGGGCAGAAATCCGCTGACCACGAATATACCCCCCGAAGAGTCTGCGCTCAGTTCCTTCAGCTTCAGGTTGCTGGACGAAAATGTGATGTCCCACGAAAGCTTGAAGCCGGTGGTGATCTCACTCTCATCGTCAGGGTCGGCTTTATCGAATATGTAGAGCTTAAGCTCCGGCAGTCTGTATTTAGCAAGGTAGTTGTAGCCGAAGTATGTCTCGTCCGCCTCCGGATTGTCCTCGTGGAGCTCCGGATCCCCTTCCTCCTCCAAAACGCACTGATAATCTGCTGACATTGCCGGTGTCAGAGCAGCGAGCACCCACGCGGCAACGAGCAGCAGCAAACCTATTTTCCTGAACACAACAATGATCTCCTCTCGTTAAACAAAACAATTTCCGCTCACAAAAGCGGAACACAAAGATTAGACTCCAGAAGAGCCCGCCGTTTTGCGCCTGAAGTGTATCTCTTGGAGTTCCCGCCCCCCTTGGGATGTTTGTCGCAAAGCACTGCGCGAACAAGGAAAAAGCACGCACAACAACAAACTGACTTATTCTGTGATAAAATATACACAGGACAAGACAAAGAGATAGAACGTGACCGCGAATCACGACCTGTTTATGTGCGTTAGACTATTAGCTTAGTTATTATAGCACACCTTTGCTTGTCCGTTTACCCTTCTTTTTAGAACATGAACTCTTGGTGTGCTCGGTATATTTCTTGCAGCAGCTTGACAAACTCCCCTACGCACTCCCTCTTTTCGTCAGAGTGAGTACACAGCACGCACTTCACCTTTTCCGGGCAGTCAAAGGGTGTCCACGCGAATTCATTGTTGTGGTCATTCAGGAAGCCCGGCGCAAGACACACGCCCTTATGTGCGGCAATGTTCGTTAATGTTGTCTCGCGGTCGTTGCTGTTGAAGTAGTGCATCCCTACCGTCTCAATCAGCCTGTTCTGCACGGCACGGAGTTCCGGCGGCGAGCCTCCTCCTACCATCAGAACTCTTCCGGCCAAGTCGTAAGGATGCACAACGTCTTTCCCAGCGAGTTCGTCAGTCTTCTCGGTGATGAGGTATATTCTGCTCTCGAACAGCGGGTGAATCTTTATGCCGGGAATGTTCTTGACGTTGTTCTGGCGCGCAAAGAGTATGTCCTCCTCGCCCTTCAGGAATGATGACGTGTCGTACAGCGCAAGGAAGTGCGGAGTGATTGATATTCCTTCGTGGGACTGCTCGAAGCTCTCGATAGCCTCAGGCAGAAAGTGTACTGCGCTCCTCATCGGAAGGCCTATCGTTATGTTGGTGCGGTAGTGCGTGCTGAAGTTCTGTCCCTGCTCGACGGCCAGCCTGAACTCGTCGCGAATGTTCTTCAGCATTACGCAGAACTGTTCCCCCGCAGGCGTGAGCACCGCTCCTCTCGGTGAACGCTCGAACAACATGAAGCCCACCTCTGCCTCGATGGCCTTAATCTGGTAGGTCAAGGCGGGCTGTGAGATAAAGAGGTTTTCTGCGGCTCTGTTGAAGTTCTTGGTCTTGGCCAGCTCCAGAACGTAATCAATCTGCTTTGTGTCCATGATAAATTTTCTCTATCGCTGATAGTGTCTGTGATTTGCATATTATATCCCCAGCGTCTACTATTTCCCCGTTCAAATCTCACCCTTGCCAGGAGGTTACTCATGAAGAAGTTATTGTTGTGTGTGCTTGCCGTGCTGCTGCCGGTGGCGGCGTTCGCTGAACCGATAGTGATTCAGGAGCAGGGAAGTTTCACTGCGGGCGGAAAAGTTGCTGTGAACAGCGGAGAGTTCGTGTTCGCTGACCTGTGGAGTCCGTCGGGGCAGACAGCGTACGGGGATCATGCGTATGTGTGGTATCAGATTCCCGAGAAAGCGAAGAAGCTGCCTATGGTGTTTCTTCACGGAGGCGGTCAGTCAAAGAAGACGTGGGAGACGACTCCTGACGGGCGCGAGGGCTTCCAGAATATTTTTCTGCGCAGGGGCTTCAGTACGTACCTTGTCGACCAGCCAAGACGCGGCGAAGCAGGGTTCTCGACGGTTTCGGGTGAAGCTATACCGCCCGCGTATTACGACCGCACAATGTTCACGCTGTTCCGTCTGGGAAGATGGCCGGAGTTCTACGATGATACGCAGTTCCCGAAAGATTCTGCGAGTCTCGAGCAGTTCTACCGTCAAGGGACACCGAACACCGCGCCTCTGGACTTCGACGTTGTTGCTGATGCTATGGCGGCAGTGCTCGCAAAGACGGGCCCGGCGATTCTCGTAACGCATTCTCAGGGAGGCGGAGCAGGATGGATGACTGCACTGCGGACGGAGAACATCAAGGCCATTGCTGCCTACGAGCCAGGCGGAAGTCCGAGACTGTTCCCTGAAGGTGAAGTGCCAGAGCCTATCGCTACGTCGTTCGGCATCATCGAGGGGACTGCGATTCCTCTTGAGAAGTTCAGGAAGTTCACGAAGTTTCCCATCATAATCTTCTACGGCGACCACATTGCGACAGAGCCTACGGACAATTACGGTTCTGACCAGTGGAGGGCTGAGCTTGCGATGGGCAGGAAGTTCGCGGAGCTCGTCAACAAGTACGGCGGGGACTGCACAGTGATTCACCTGCCGGAACTGGGCATCAAGGGCAACACGCATTTCATGTTCTCTGACCTCAACAACATAGAGCTTGCTGACCTGCTGTCGAAATGGCTTGCAGAGAAGGGACTTGACGAATGATGAAGATACTGCTTGCGGTAATGCTGTTGATGATGGCGGCTTCAGCTCATGCGCAGGAAGTGAAGTACATTGACGCGCCGACGTTCGAGGTGGAATTTTCCTGTACGAGGACATTAACGCGGCAGTGAAGCTCGTGCGTGAAAGAGCAGGAGACTTCCGCATCAAGCCCGACCGAATCGGAATCGTAGGGTTCTATGCCGGTGCGTTGATGGCAGTGTACAACGCCGAGTGTGCTCCTGCCGGGTCAAAATCGGGATGGGACATAAACCGTTCACGAGTTACCTGTGGCCTGAGCAGTTCATGGCGTGGCTTCGGATGCTGAAGATTCTCAGTTAAAATAAGTATAGCTGATTATTGATTGGATATTTCGATTTGAGGAATTAATCATACGCAGCTATCATTGTGTCATCCCAAACGCAAGGAGAACAGAACAATGAAGTATGTGAAACTCGGAAACAGCGGCGTAGATGTCTCGCGCATATGTCTCGGAATGATGAGCTTCGGCAAGCCCGGCACAGAAAACGGAGTCTTTCCTTGGGCATTGCCCTTTGAGGACGCAAAACCCCTCTTCAGGAAGGCCGTAGAGCTCGGCATAAACTTTTTCGACACAGCCAACGTCTACCAGCTCGGCAGCAGCGAGGAAATCACCGGCAAGCTCATCCGTGAGTTCGGCCTCAACCGTGATGAAATCGTCGTCGCGACAAAAGTCAACTTCGAGATGAGGGCAGGCCGTCCCAACGGAGCAGGTTCTTCCCGCAAGAACATAATGGCCGAGATTGACCACAGCCTCCAGCGTCTTGGACTGGATTACGTTGACCTGTACCAGATTCACAGGCTCGATGCCTTCACGCCGATGGAGGAGATCATGGAGGCACTTCATGACGTGGTGAAGTCCGGCAAAGCCCGCTACATCGGAGCGTGTACAATGGACGCGTGGCAGTTCGAGCGTCTGCAGAACATCGCCGAGCGTCATAACTGGACGAAGTTCATCACGATGCAGAACCAGTACAACCTGATTTACCGCGAGGAAGAACACGAGATGATGCCTCTGTGCCTCGACAGGAAGGTCGGCGTGAACCCGTGGAGTCCTCTTGCCGGAGGAAGGTGCGCTCATTCGTGGGGAACTCAGACGGCACGCACGAAGATTGACGCGGTTTCGCCGATGGTCTGGACGGACAAGACCGCAGAGCAGGATAAAGCCGTTGTCGACAACCTCGAGAAGGTCGCGAAGGAGCACGGACGCACAATGGCTCAGGAAGCCTTAGCGTGGATGCTCAGCAAGCCGTTCATCTGCTCGCCCGTCGTCGGCACAACCAGCGTAAAGCACGTCGAGGAAGCCGCCAGCGCAGTAGATATTACCCTCAGCGCGGAGGAGATTGCGGCACTCGAAGCACCGTACGTCGCGCACACAAAGCAGCACGCGTTCTAGGCATGAGCGTAATCGTGAAGGAGATTTAGTGATGAACAAAGAAGTAGCTGTATTGTTAGGGACAGGTTCGATAGGGCAGGCAATAGCCCGTCGTGTCGGAGCAGGGAAACATGTAGTACTTGCTGACCTCAAGAAGGAGAACGCGGACAAAGCGGCCAAGATTCTCGAGGATGCAGGTTTCGAGACAAGCACAATAGCCGTGAATCTCGGCTCGCGTGATGACATCCTCGCACTCGTTGAACACGCGCAGACCTTCGGGGCGGTGAAGCACCTCATCAATGCCGCAGGTGTCTCACCCTCTCAGGCCTCAGTTCAGGACATCCTGAAGGTAGACTTGTACGGGACGGCAGTACTGCTCGAGGAGTTCGGGAAAGTTATTGCGGAGGGCGGCTCTGGTGTCGTAATCTCCTCTCAGTCAGGCCACAGGTTAGGCGCGCTCTCTGAGGAGCAGAACGCACAGCTCGCGACTTCGCCGGTCGATGAGCTGATGACTCTGCCATTCATTGCGGCGATAACCGACACCCTCAAGGCCTACCAGTACTCCAAACGCTGCAACGTACTGCGCGTGATGTACGAGGCTTCGAGGTGGTCAAAGCGTGGCGCAACGATTAACTCCATCAGTCCCGGGATAATCATTACACCTCTCGCGAACGACGAGCTTCACGGTCCGCGCGGCGAGGGCTACAGGAAGATGCTGAGGCTTTGCCCGGCGGGAAGGGCTGGTACACCTGACGAGGTCGGGGACTTGGCCGCGTTCCTGATGAGCGAGAAAGGACGCTGGATTACGGGAAGCGATTTCCTGATTGACGGCGGAACAACAGCCTCGTACTGGTACGGAGATCTGCAGTACCTCAAGGCTACACATTAACTCACAAGGCCTCCTGAATCTCAGGAGGTCTCTTCTTACTCTGCACGCCGTATGTCCGAACTCGTCCCGTCCGTGAACACCAGATACGCGCTCACATACTCAAGGCAAATATTATTGTGAAGAGCAGTCCTGTTTTGGGACATCATCGGCCACCAGCGGCAAGTCTGGCGTGTAGTCTTCGTGAAGAGCTGCGTCGTACTTCAGGTACTCCCAGAAGCGCATCACTTCTTCTGCGTCGGGAGGGTTGATGCCACGTCTTGGCCGAATGAATCTGCTGAGGTATTCGTCCTCGTACTTGTCGAGTATCAGGTCCAAGATTCCATCCTGCTAAGCACCCGCGACAGAATCCACGACACAAGAAGCAGCAGGTAACTCCCGACAAAGCAAATCCCCCTTCACGTTCGAGGGGGGATTCTTCATTCCTGCTCTTCCGGCTCGGGAGGAGCTTCTGTTTCAGGCTCTGCTTCCTCGACATCAGGACTCTTCAGCAGCAACACCCTCTCTCCTTCACCCACAAGGTTATACTGTTCCCGCGCCAAGTGTGCCACACCCTCTTCGGTCTTGTAGAACGCTACCTTCTCCTTGTACTCGCGGACTGCTTCGCGCTTCTCTGCAAGTATCGCCTCGCTCTTCACTATGGCCTCCCGAATCTGCGCAATCCTCTCAAGCTCAAACCTGTAGTACCCCACAGTTATCGCCAGAAGCACAACGCCCAGCACCAGCCACAGCAGCCGCTTCAGGAAGAGCATCCTACATTCTCTCCGGCGCGGATACTCCCAAGAGCTCAAGGCACGACGCAATCACTGCCTTGACAGCCCGCGCAATGTTCAGCCGTCCGGCGCGTATGTTTTCGTCCGGCTCGTCAAGAATCCTGTTCGTGTTGTAGAACGAGTGGAACACTCCCGCCAAGTTCAGCACGTACCCCGTGAGTGCCTGAGGCGCAAGGTCGTTCGAGGCTTCTTTAACCGCGTCAGGATAGGATGCTAGGCAGTCGGCCAAGTCCTTAGCGTCCTTCGAGGCGAAGATTTCAGCGGGAATGTTCCCCGCATCGAGCGTCGAAAGGTCTCCGCCCCTGCTCGCGTACTCGCGGAGAATCCCCGCAATCCGTGCGTGTGCGTACTGTACGTAATACACCGGGTTGTCGCTGCCCTGCTTCTTGGCCAAGTCAAGGTCGAAATCCATCTGGCTGTCCGAGCGTCTCATCAGGAAGAAGAATCTTGTTGCGTCAACCCCAGCTTCATCGAGAACGTCAGCAAGCGTGATGAACTCTCCGGCTCTCGTCGACATCGTAACTATCTTTCCGTCGCGCAGAAGGTTCACCAGCTGAATCAGCAGCACGATGAAGTCATCAGGGTCTTTGCCCATCGCCTTGACCGCCGCCTTCATTCTGGCGATGTATCCGTGATGGTCTGCCCCCCAAACGTCAATCACTCTCTCGAACTCTCTCGTGATGAATTTGTCCCTGTGGTACGCAATGTCAGACGCGTAGTACGTCGGGATTCCGTTTGCGCGGATTAATACGCGGTCTTTGTCGTCGCCGACAGTGTCGCCCGTCCTGAACCACAACGCCCCGTCCTGCTCGTAAGCGTATCCTCCGGCCTTGAGCTCCTCCATCGCTCCCTTGACGAGGCCGTTGGCGTGAAGGTAACCCTCCGCAAAAAAGTTGTCGAAGCCAACGCGGAATCTCTCGAGGTCTTCACGTATTCCCGCCATGATTACGGATGATGCGTATTTCCTGAAGTAATCCAGCCTCTCCTCGTCAGGTTCGTCGAGAAAACGATCTCCTTCTTTCGCGATAATCTCCCTCGCAATGTCGTAGATGTATGCTCCCCTATAGCCGTTCTCGGGGAAAATATCACCTTCACCCAGAAGCTCGAAGTATCTCGCCATTGTAGAGCGTCCGAGCGTGTCAATCTGCAGGCCCGAATCATTCATGTAGTACTCCCGCTGAACGTCCCAGCCCGTGAACTTCAGGATTCGTGCAACGGCATCACCTACTGCCGCTCCTCTTCCGTGCCCGATGTGCAGAGGCCCGGTAGGATTCGCGCTCACAAACTCAACCTGTACCCGCCTGTCTTGGCCGAGATTCACTGCTCCGTAATTCGTGCCCTGCCTGAGTACGTCGCTCACCGCATCAGCGTAGAACTTTCCCGACAGCGTAATGTTGATGAAGCCCGGCCCGGCTATCTCGGTGTCAGTAATGACTTCTTCACCCTTTATGCTCTCCGCAAGCCTCTCCGCAATGTCGCGCGGTTTGGACTTCAGCGGACGAGCGAGCTTCAGTGCAACGCTTGCTGCCCTGTCCCCGTGCCCTTCGTGCTTGGGACGCTCCCATTCCGCTTGGACATCCTCAACGCCGAGTGCCTTGACTGCGTTAGTGAGTGCCTCATTAAGTTTTGCGACTGCTGTATTTTCTCCGTTCATGCTCACTCTCTCCTATCTCACGGGAATCTGACGTGCCGAGAATGCCCGCCAGTTGTCCAAGTGTCTCCGAAGAAGAGACATGTTCCCCGCGCTTATGCTGGTCATGTTGAGTTCGAAGCGTGCGTCAGCTATAAGCCTGTGCCGCCTGTTCACGTAACTGTCGGAGTAGTTTATTTTGTCTGGATTCTTGGCGGTCTTGCCGCTCACTAAGGCCTGAGACGCGTTTTTCTGGAAACCGAGCGTGATGTTCTGGTCGATCACGAACGGAAACGCCATCTCCACAGGAGCTTCATACCCTCCGAGTTTGCGCATCGCAACGGGCTCGAAGAACGGCAGAATCGCCAGCACTCCCCTTCCTGTCCCGCCGACACCGGGCTTGTTCTCGATGGTGAAGGAGAGTTCCGGGACTCCCTTGACGTTCTTGACGGCAACGTCCTTGTAGTTCGTCAGGCCGGGAAACAGCGAGAGCAACGCACCCCTTGCCGTGCCGTTCGTGGGGTTGTTCCCGAGCATCAGAGCCCCCCACGCTCCGCGAAGCGTAACCTTCACTGTACCGCTGAGCTGCCCGTGTTCGTTGAGCTTCAGATCCATCACAGCACTAAGCCTGTTGTCTGCGGCTTTCGAGGACGGGACGCGCATTGTGGTTATCCGTCCTTCAGGAGACACGCCGAAGACTTTCGCGCCCTCGAGGAGCTTCGCTGAGGTGAGGTCGTCGAACTCAATACCCTTGATGCCCGAGACATTCAGCACTGGGCTGAAGAACATCGCATCACACAGCGGAGAGTTCTCGTCGGGCTCAAACGGCAGCTGCCACACCAGCGACGCAGAGACTTTCTGTGCCTCAAGCCACGACTTGGCCAGTATAGCCTTCTCCCTCTGCGTCAGCGCGCCGGAAGCCGGAATCTTTCTCGGACTGCCTTCAGCGAGCTCTATTGTCTCACGATTCCGCAGGTAGTCAGCGAGCCTCACAGCACCGTCTGCCTTCGAACGCTTGAACCCGGCCAGTGCCTCAGAATCCGCAGGAAGTTTCGCCAGGCTTTCCGCGTCCTTCACCGCACCGAGCGCACCGCCAGTCCCGCGCCTTGTGCTGAAAGCTACTCCTGACCGCTGAAGGCGTGCGAGCTCTCCGGCCGTGCTGTAGGGTTCGAGGTTTATGCGCCGCCACGTAGAAAGCGTCTCTCCCGTGAGCTTCTGTGTCTCCGGCGAAACGAAGTCAGGAAACGTCTTGTACGCCATCGACTCGCCGGAATACACCTCAACGATCGACTCCCACACTCTCAGTTCCTCCTGAAACCAGCACAAGCCCTCAACGCTCAGCTTCGACGGGAGATGCTCCTTCCACGACATCACAATAATGAACGTCTCGGGAAGTGCCTGAAAGTTCACGCGGATGATGCCTGCCTGCGTGTCCTCTTCCTGCGATGCTGAACCAATTTTCGCGAGGCTCGCAAAGTCGTAGATGTCTGCCTCGATGACCTCCGCGCTGCCGTCTGCAGGAACGGGAATGTTCCAGTGCAGCCACTTGCTGCCGAGCCCCCTCCGGCCAAGTATCACGTAAAGCCTCGCTATTTCTGCCCCGCCGTTTTTGTGTGAGGAGTACACAGAGTGCTTCAGCCAGATTATCCCAGCCGCTTCGGGGTATGTCGTGAAGTCCGGGTTCATCTGCTTCATGCGCGAAAGGTCATACTCTACGCCTTCCGCCTCAGTGAAGGACATCGATGGGTTCACGTAGGACGGGAGGACTCCCGACATGTTCATCTCGTCGACATGCCGCATGTTGAGTTTCGAGCTGTCCATGAGGTCATCAGCATAAACAGGCCTCACGAACAACAGAAGAATCATAAGCCAAAAATTACGCTTCAAGCGTTACAGCCCCCTTCCATGACAGTGCTTGTACTTCTTGCCCGATCCGCACGGGCACGGGTCATTGCGTCCGACTTTTGGCAGCTTCTTCAGCGGCTCGCGCGGTGCGGCGGGTGCGTTCGTGTGGAACTCCTGCTTCTCCATCATCATGCGTCTGGGCTGGCGTTCGCTCTCCGTCAGAATCCTAACCCTGAATATCTGCTCGCTGAAAGTATCCTTCACCCTCTCCATCATCTCGGTGAACAGGTTGTAACTCTCGAACTGGTACTCGATGAGCGGATCTTTCTGGCCGATTGCACGGAGGCCGATGCCTCTGCGGAGTTCGTCCATGCCGGTGAGGTGTTCGCGCCACGCAGAGTCGAGCGTGTTCAGTATTATGTGCCGCACGATTGTACCAGCAATATTGCCCTCAGCGTTTGCGTTGAGAGACTCAATCTTCGCGTAGTAACGGGACTTCACGCCGTCAAGTATCTCTTCCCTCATGCCCTCCATGTCGAGGCGGGTATCTACGCTCGCGATTCTGCCTTCTGCACCCTGACCGAACAGACCGCGCAGTCTTGATGCTGCTCTCTCTGGTTCAGCTTCTCCGTTCTCGGGAAAATACCTATCTAGTATGCCGTTCACCACACCGTGAATTATGTCCCAGCCGTAGTCAGGCATCTCGTCGTCAGGTGTAGTGAGGATGTCGCCGCGTTCGGTGTAAATCGCTTCCCTCTGCTGGTTCATGACGTTGTCGTAGGCGAGAAGCTGTTTCCTGATGTCGAAGTGCATCTCCTCGACCTTCTTCTGTGAGTTCTCGATTATCCGCGTGAGAACGGAAGACTCTATAGCTTCGCCGTCCTTGAGGCCAAGTTTTCCCATGAGGGGCTGGATTCTCTCAGAACCGAACAGCCTCAAGAGGTTGTCCTCAAGCGACAGGTAGAACCTCGACACGCCCGGGTCTCCCTGACGGCCGCTCCTTCCGCGAAGCTGGTTGTCGATTCGGCGGGACTCGTGGCGTTCCGTGCCGATAATCGCCAGCCCTCCGAGCGAAGCAACTTTGTCGTGATCCTCCTTAGGTGCGTCTTTTCCGCCGAGCATTATGTCTGTTCCGCGCCCGGCCATGTTCGTTGCTACGGTAACTGCTCCTTCACGCCCTGCCTGAGCAACAATCTCCGCTTCCTTGTCGTGATACTTTGCGTTGAGGACGCTGTGAGGAATCCTTCTCGCTTTGAGGAGCTTGCTGACGCGCTCGGAGTTCTCAATTGACGTTGTGCCGACGAGCACGGGCTGCCCTCTCTTGTGGCACTCCTCGACCTGATCCGCAACAGCTGTGTACTTCTCGTGCTCTGTCGCAAAAATCACGTCCGGCTGATCCGTGCGAATCATCGTCTTGTGCGTCGGAATGCTCACCACCTGAAGCCCGTAAATCTCCCTGAACTCTTCGGCTTCCGTTGCGGCAGTACCTGTCATTCCAGCCAGCTTGTGGTACATCCTGAAGTAGTTCTGCAGGGTTATCGTCGCGAGAGTCTGCGATTCGCGTCCGACCTTGACGCGTTCCTTTGCCTCTATGGCCTGATGAAGTCCGTCAGAGTACCGGCGGCCTATCATCAGCCTTCCCGTGAACTCGTCGACAATGATTACTTCTCCGTCCTTCACGACGTAATCAGTGTCGCGCTTGTAGAGCCTGTGAGCTTTGAGGGACTGCACGATTCTGTGCGCAAGTTCGGAGTGTGCCGCATCCGAGAAGAGGCCGGGCATCTTCAGGTAGTCTTCCGCCTTCTGGATTCCTGCCTCAGTCATCGAGATGCTGCGTTCCTTCTCGTCAGCCTCGTAGTCCGTGCCTTCCCTGAGGGTACGCGCGGCGTTGTCGGCCTTAACGTAAAGTTCTGCGTCGTCGTCGCTTGGCCCGGAAATTATGAGAGGAGTACGCGCCTCGTCGATGAGTATCGAGTCAACCTCGTCGACAATGCAGAAGCTGTGTCCTCTCTGCACCATCTCGGCCGGGCTCAGAACCATGTTGTCCCTCAGGTAGTCGAACCCGAACTCGGAATTTGTCCCGTAGGTTATGTCCGCATTGTAGGCGGCGATGCGTTCGTCCTGCGGCATGTAGGGATAGATCACGCCGACGGTCAGGCCAAGAAAACTGTAGATCGGCCCCATCCACTCGGAGTCTCTGCGCGCAAGGTAGTCGTTCACCGTAACGAGATGCACACCCTCACCCTTCATTGCGTTCAGCACGACTGCGAGGGTAGCAACTAAGGTTTTGCCTTCGCCGGTCTTCATCTCTGCTATGCGGCCGTCATTGAGAGCCATTCCGCCAATGAGCTGGACATCATAATGCCTCAGGCCTATCGTGCGTTCGCTGACCTCACGGACTATCGCGAAGACTTCCGGCATAACGTCATCAAGGCTTCCGCCGTCCTGAACCTGCGCCTTGAGCTCGAGGAAACGTGCCTTGAGTTCGTCGTCAGTTTTGGCGTGAATGTCCTGCGTGTAGCTGTTGATTATGTCTGCTAGGCCTGAATAATGCTTTAGTGCCCTGTCGTTGGGGTCAAGGCCCAGCAGTTTCTTTACGCTGTCAAATATCATGTTATCTCCTGTAGAAAATGGGATTTGGGGGAAAGATTATCATGAATTGAATCATGGTACAACGCAAAAAGGCATGACCTGCAGATTTCCCGTGTGATAGAATAAGTTGCAGACGGGGTATCTTTGCAGTTTGGCTGGGGATGCTCGGGAGTATCTCCTCCTGACGAAGAGAAGGGAGGGGAGAGCGCATGAAATGGCTGGACTTTGCGATAAAAATGCTGCATATAATAGCCGTTGCCGGTACGTATGCAGCTTTACTTGAAATCGTGCTGACAGTAGTTCGTGCGATACTGTCCTTCTTTGGGTACTAGGCTTTGACTTCATTGCCTGAGTGGGATGGCAGTCCCATTTAGGCAAACCCAGAGTTGTTGCGCAGACATCCGAAAATCTTTCCCCCGTCTTCGGGTGTCTGTGCTTATTATAGCATTGTTTACGCTAATGCTTCCCTGCTCTCCCAGATTGCTCCGCCTGCCTGACACGCAGGACATATGCAGTACTTCCCGCCCTCAGCTTTCGCCTTCTTGGCCGCCGCCGCAAGACCCTTCGCCGCTTCTGCTCCGAAGACCTTTGCTCCTGCCTCCGACTCCGCAAACGCAATCGTCTCGTCTACACTGCTGACTGTAGCCTCGAGCATCTTCACCAGAGCATCAGCACTCTTCTTGTCCTGAGCCTTCAGGTACGCTTCAGCCGCCGCTTTGAGTTCGGGGTTGCACATAGGAGCAGCAATAAGCTCATTGACCTTCGCGAGAATTTCCTGTTTCGTCATTCACAAAACCTCCCAAAAATTTTTCTACACTATACCACAAAAATTACTTAGTCCGTGATAAGTATATTTAGAAAATATTTCACGGGGAAGGATATTTTTCATGACAGCAAGAATCGGAGTTATAGGAGTAGGGCATCTCGGACAGCATCACGCAAGGATATACACGGAGCTTCTTGATGCAAACCTTGTCGGAGTAGCAGACAGCGATTTTGACCGCGCGCGCTTTATCGGCGAGCATCTCGGAGTTCCTGCGTACGGTTCTCTTGAGGAGCTTATCAGGCGCAAGCAGCCCGACGCAATCTCCGTTGTCGTCCCGACGAGCCAGCACTATGACATCGCCAAGACTGCCCTCGAGGCCGGAATACACGTCCTCGTAGAGAAGCCAGTAACCGTCCGCCCGGAAGAAGCAGGTGAACTCCTTGACCTCGCCGCGAAGAAGAACCTCGTGCTTCAGGTCGGGCACATCGAACGCTTCAACAGTGCGATACGCTACATCTCCGGCATAAAGTGCGAGCCGGTGTATCTGGATTCGCGCCGTACATGCCCCTTCACGGGAAGAATCAATGACGTAGGCGTTGTGCTTGACCTGATGATTCACGACATCGATATCGTTATGTCTCTGGTGAACTCTCCTATAGCCCGCATCGCCGCGACGGGCGCATGTGTCTTCACGGACTATGAGGACATTGCCGACGCTCAGATAACCTTCGAGAACGGAGTACTCGCACACATTCTTGTGAGCCGCTGCGCAGAGAAGAAGTGCCGCCAGCTTGAGATAGTTGAGCGTGAACGTCAGATTACCATCAACTACGAACAGCAGACCGTGCAGATTTCTCGTTGCGTGAACAATTCTGACGGGCAGGTAGAGATTCGCGAGACCCCTGTCTTCCCGAAGAGCGAGCCGCTGAAGCTGGAGCTTGCGGATTTCGTGAGGTGCGTACGGGATCACGGCCGTCCTGTCGTAGGAGGAAGCGAGGGCAAGAGGGCACTTGAAGTTGCAGTAGAGATTCTGAGGCAGATTCACGACGGAGGCATAAGGAGTGTCAGGAAGGCCTGCTAGCTGTAGAGTTTGGCGGCAATCCTGATGAACTCCCGCGCATAGGAGGACACGTAGCTTCCTTTCCTGTACGCGGCAACAAAGTCGCTCATCACCTTTCCGTCGCCGAAGCTGTACGTGTCGATTTCTGGTGCGGGCGAGTGCCAGCGTAAATGGCTCTCAAAGATGAATGACACTCCCCAGCCCTGCTCGGTCAGAGACATTACGGCGGGCATGTTGTTAGTGGTGATTGAGTTCGTGAGGGGAATCCCTGCAAGTTTCAGGTGGTGTCGGGAAATCTGCCCCGTCCGCTGTTCGGGCGAGAGGAGGATTAAGCGTTCGTCCCTGAGCGCGGAAAGCTCTATGTGTCCGTCCTCTGAGGAGGCCTTAACGGGATGATTGCGGCACGTACACACTTTCAGTTCTTCGCGGGCAAGAGTCTCGTACGTCAGGTGCGGGTTCGATTCGTGGGGCTTGCTGTAGAACGCTAGGTCCGTCTCTCCATCAAGAAGCCGTTTATCTATCGCCGCGCTTGTACCCTCGAAGATGTTTACCTTGACGTTGGGGTATTTCGCATTGAACTCGGGGAGAGTTTTCGGGAGGACGTACGCACACCGCATGTTGGGCAGGCCGATGTTCAGGACTCCGATATCGCGCTTGATTATGTCGTCGAGTTCGGAGTCGAGACTGGCTTTCGTGTCGAGTATTGCCCGCGCGTACTCGAGGTAACGTTCTCCGGCGTAAGTTGGGACGTACTTCCTGTCCAGCCTGTCAAAGAGCTTCAGGCCAAGTTCCTCCTCTAGACCGGCGAGAAACTTGCTCAGCCCCGGCTGGCTGATGTAGAGTGCCTCCGCCGCTTTCGTGATGTTCTGGTGCTTCGCTATTGCTGTTATGTATGACAGTTCCCTAAAGTCCATAGCATCCTCCAACTATAACTTTCAGTAAGGGTAACAATTCCCAACGAGTATTTCACATTATACCTCACCCGCTGTATTCTTTGCTCATCAATTCCACAACACAAATTCACACACAACGGAGGGTAAAACACGATGACAGCCGTAAAGAAGCTGCCGGTAACTATTATGCGCGGCGGCACCAGCAAAGGAGTCTACATCCTCGAGTCCGACCTTCCCGCCAATCACGACGAGTGGGAACCGTTACTGCTCAGACTTATGGGCAGTCCCGACGCAAAGCAGATTGACGGTCTCGGTGGCTCATACTCAGTTACGAGCAAGGTAGCAATCATCAAGAAGTCAGACAACCCAGAAGCTGACGTGGATTACACGTTCGCACAGGTGAGCGTCGACAAGCCGCTAGTGAGCTACAAGGGCAACTGCGGGAACATCTCCTCAGGTGTCGGGCCTTTCGCGATCGAGAAGGGATTAGTTGAGGCAAAAGACGGAACAACGACCGTGCGAATCTTCAACACCAACACGAACAAGATTATTGCGGCGGACGTAAAGACCCCCGGCGGACAGGTAGAGTACTCGGGAGACTTCGCAATAGCAGGAGTACCGGGCACAGCCTCGCCCGTAAAGCTGAAGTTCGTCAACCCCTCCGGCACTCTCGGAAACGGCCTTCTTCCTACGGGAAATGTTGTTGACACCCTCGACGTTCCCGGCTTCGGCAAGGTTCAGGTGTCCATCGTTGACGCGGCGAATCCCCTCGTCTTCGCGAAGGCAAAGGACATCGGCCTTACTGGCAAAGAGACTCCCGACGAGATAAACGGCAACCCCGCAGCACTCGAGCTACTCGAGAAGATTCGCGGTCTCGCGGCAGTGAAGCTCGGCCTGATTGAGGACTACACGCGCTCTGCGTGGGACACTCCCGGCATCCCAAAAATGACTTTCGTTGCAGAGCCTGAAGACTACACAACCTCCGACGGCAAGAAGATAGCGAAGGGCAGCATTGACCTTCTGTCGCGCATGATGTCGATGCAGAAAGCTCACCCGTCCTACGCAATGACCGGCGCAATGTGCACGGCCGCCGCCGCAGTAACTCCCGGCTCAATCGTCAATCAGGTGCTTGCTCCTGGCGCAGATACTCAGTTCATCAGGATAGGCCACGCCGCAGGAATCCTCGAGTGCGGAGCTGACTTCACGCTTCAGGACGGAAGCAATGTGCCGTACATCGAGGACACGTTCGGCTTCAGGACAGCGAATCTTCTCATGGAAGGCACAGCAACTATAAGGTTGTAGGAGGTATAGATTATGCAGGAGTATTTACCGGTAATATCGCTCGTTGTTCTTGCTGTTGTCGTGGCAGTCGGCTTCATCAAGAAGATCAATCTCGGCTTCTTCGCGCTGGGAGTTGCGTTCGTTCTGGGAACTGTCGGCGGAATGAAGGCCTCGCAGATCACCGCAGGGTTCAGCTCGTCAATGTTCGTTACGCTCGTGGGAGTTACGTTCATGTTCGGGATGGCCAGCCAGAACGGCACGCTCGAGCTGTTCTCGAAGAAGGTAGTTGCCCTCGTCGGCAAACACACGGTGCTGATTCCTATCTTGATGTTCGTGCTGTCAGCATTCATATCAGCCATAGGACCCGGTCATATCGCGGCCGGAATATTAATGACGACCTTCGCAATGTACCTAGCATTCGAGATGGACATCAACCCTATGGCTACGTCATTATACGCCAAGCTGGGGGCAAACGCGGGCTGTGCATCGACGCTCTCGATAACGGGCATTCTTGCGGCTCAGCTCTCCAACCCGATGGGTTATTCAGGCTTCGGGCTTCACCTGTTCCTGTCGACGCTGCTGTCGGGGTTCGTGTTCACGTGCGTGGTCTACATCCTCTACAAGGGCTACGCGGTCAAAGCTGACAACCCCTTGAAGTGGTCGGACATCCCTGCGTTCAACAGGGAGCAGAGAATCACAATCTGCGTCATCGCTATCGTGGTGATCTGCTGCATAGGCTTCAAGCTCGATACGGGACTGTTCGCCTTCTTGGCCGCGAGCGTGCTTATCCTCACGGGCTGTGCTGACGAGAAGAAGGCCATCAAGGGCATCCCTTGGGGAACGCTGGTGTTCATCTGCGGCGTTGGAGCACTCGTGAACGTCATCAACAAGCTGGGCGGAATCGCACTGGTCTCCGACTACCTCAAGAGCCTGATGACCGCGAAGACTGCCACGCCGATTATGTCAGCAACTTCGGGAATCCTCTCGTGGGTAAGCTCGACGACGGGAGTCGTAATGCCAGCACTGCTGCCCATCGCGGATAATGTTGCTAGGACGTTCGGGGTGAGTTACGTTGAGCTGATGAGCGCGATAATTGCGACATCGTTTGCGGCGGCGATTTCTCCGCTGTCGACGGGAGGAGCAATCATAATGTCATCCTACAGCGCGAGCAAGGAGACCACCACCGAAGAGATGAACAACATGTTCAAGACGCTGTTCCTGCTCTCTGTGGCGAATGTGTTGATCAACGTCCTGATGTCATGGCTGGGAGTGTTCAGCTTGGGTCATCTGTTCTATTAACGCTACACAATACACACTGACTGTTCCCCCTTGTCTTACGGCATGGGGGAATTTTGCTGTTTTGCGGCCGTGCTGTTGTCGATCATTCTGTCGACGCGTTCCCAGAACTGTTTGGCGAAGGCTAGGGTTGCGGGGACTTCGAGCCTCTGTTCTCCTGTCTGGAAGACTAGTACGCCTCTGTTCTCGGAGATAGAGCATTCCTTGATGTCGGATGCTTCACCCTTCATGAGGTAGTCTACCGGCCGTTCCAGAACCTCCGAGAGTTTGTGCACGTAATGAAGACTCGGGGTTGACGTGCCTCTCTCCCAGCGTGATATTACGTTCCCTTCAGTGCCGACAAGATTGCCTAATTCTTCTTGGCTGAGTCCTCTCTCGCGCCTAAGTTCCTTCAAGACTGAACCGTCAATCATAGTAACCGCCCCTTTTTTGCGAGAATATAAACTTTCTGGATTAGACAAAACAAGGCTGATGTTGGCTAATCGTTGATAATGAGAGATATTAGTACCGATTGACAAGGATAAAAACGTGGATTATATTTTTCATACAAGGCTAATTTTGTGGGCTAATGACTATATATATCAAGCTAGCACCAGAAGATAACTAGCCTGCAGAGCCTAGAAAACACACAAAGGAAGGGATGATGTTCCAATGAGGAAGGGAAGATTTGCGGGAATTGTTTGTACGGTGATTCTGTTGCTGCTGTGTCTGTGTTCGACGGTCTGGGCAAAGACTCCGCGCGACGCTGCTGTAGATTATGCCTACCAGATCTACAATTATACGTGGTCTGTAAAGCATTCTATCCCTCGCTATCATGCAGACAAGAATCCAACAGCTGTTTCCGGAACAATCAAGGGAATACCTTACACTTACGCGAACATGGTATCGTTCGCAGAGTACAAAGCGTTATCTAATGCGGACAAAGGAATCGTTTACGGCGGTTCAATGAAGTACGGGATGGTCTGCGCAACGCTGGTAACGGACTGCATAAGGCAGGCTTTCTGGGATAGGGAACTGCCGTTGCTACATACGGTTATGTTCCACAAGAGTCGCTACAGCAGTGCTTACACTAAGTTGGTGTCGTCAGTCTCGAGTGCTATCTTCAACAACGACCATACTTGCGAACAGTGGCAGAATATCTGGGCCAGCATCAGGAGCAGCCAAGCGAGTTCAGGCTATCCTGCTTATAAGAAGCTACAGAAGGGTGATTACCTCAACGACTGGAATCACGTAATTTTTGTTGTGGATAATAATACCAGTACACAAACGATAACGTACATTGACCAGACTTATTGCTGGGACACAGTTGCGAATGGAATGGTCGGGACGCATAAAGGAACGTATACGTACGCGAGGCTGTCGGAGAAGTGCTATGTTCCTATGTACGTAAACTATCCTGCTTCCTTCAGGGTATACCACGAGCCTCCGAAGATACTAACGACAAGCCTTTCTGACGCATACATCGGCGAGTTCTTCTACGCGAAGATTCAGGTTACAGGCACAACACCGATTTATTTCACCGGCGGCACTGCTAAAACGCTGGCAAACGGCATCGGCACGCAGGAAATGCTCAACGGGAGCGATACTTCGGGCATCATCAAGGGCACTCCGAAGAACCCTGCAAAAAGGGCTCTGCCTTACACCCTGAACTTCACGGTAACTGCCACGAACTCCGCAGGCTCTTCTGCCCCAAGAACTTTCACCATTACCGTCAGGCAGAGAAAGCCCATAATCACCACAACTTCACCTCTTCCGCAGGCCACGCAAGGAAGGACTTATGCTGTAACCTTCGCTGCCTCGAACAATCCGACAAAGTGGGCGATAATCAGCGGCAGTCTGCCCAGAGGGTTATCGCTGAACCAGTCCACTGGCAAGCTCGCAGGAACTCCTGCAGTGTGTGGCTTGTACACGTTCAAGGTCAGAGCGTATAATTCAGCAGGCTGGAGCGATCCCAAAGAGTTCAAGCTCGTAGTCAACAGGCCTCCCGTGATATTCGGGACTCTGAAGGATGCTATGCAAGGCATGTACTATGAAGGATATGTGGGCGTGGATTATGGGACGTTACCGTTCAAGGCTGAGATAATCAGGGGCACACGTCCTGCAGGACTGTCAATGTCTGTATCAGGTCGCGGAGTGTACTTCAAGGGTACACCTTCCACTATCAGGGATTATGAATTCACGTTGAAGATCACCGACAAGAACGGTGCAACAGCCACGAAAGCCTTCAAGATGAAGGTGAAGAAGAAGGTAGTGCTCACATTCAGCTACAGCTTTATGAACGGCGTGAACGGCATACCCTATTCTGACTGGGTGAAGGTCTCCGGAGGTACATCGCCGTATACCTGCTCCATTGCCTCAGGCAAACTCCCGGACGGCTTGTATCTCAGCGTATCAGGAGAAAGGATTTACATCAAGGGAACTCCCAAGAAGGCCGGAACGTTCACCTTTACGCTCAAGACCAGAGACAAAAACGGAGCTGAGGGCAGTAAAGCATACAGCATAACGATAGTTCAGCCCGCGATAACAGGAACTGTGCCTTCACTACTTGCACGCGGAGCAACTGTATCAATAACGTCGCTCAAAGCCGACTGGGCAATAAAGCCCTGCACGTGGCGCATAAGCTCCGGCAGACTTCCAGACGGCCTCAGCATAAACTCCAGCACGGGGAAGATTTCAGGAACACTCAGAAAGGCGGGAAGATTCGTTTTTACCGTTACCGTGCGGGATAAGAACGGTCTCACAGTATCAAAGTCCTTCGCGATGACGGTAACCGAGACGACAGTAACAGGAACAATCCAGACGGTGCTGACGCGCGGAGTTTCTGTCGTGTGGGTATTCAAGGCCTCAGGAGGCACTCCGAGCTACATATGGAGTCTCGGTGGCGGAAGCCTCCCTGCCGGTCTCAGCTTCAACAAGTCAACCGGGAAGGTTAGCGGCGGCCTCACAAAGGTCGGAACGTACACGTTCATCATCAAAGCTGTGGACAGAAACGGAATTGCGGGCACAAAGAAATTCACAGTGAAGGTTGTTGAACCGACTCCCACTGACGTTGGAGCGACACCGCGTGGAGTAAAGTCCTTGCCTTCGGTGTCCGGCATCACCCTTCAGATCGACAGCAGGGACATCGTCGAAGCGCATGAAGGCAGAGACAGCGACATAGTCAAGGTCAAAGCTGGCGCACCCGTCAGGTTCATTGTCGGCGGGCGGGGCTTTAATGCCTCAGATGTCAGAGTGTTCATCGATGACGCTCTTGCGGAAGATATTACGGTTGAAGAAGGCACGTTTACACTCCCTGCAGAGAAAGTTCATGGAGACTTCAAGGTAGGAGTCAGAGCACAGCACGGGGATGAGGAACTGGAGTCCGAAGAACTGTACATTATCTCTGAGCGGTAGCAGGCGTATTTTCTCCCTCCGGCCCGGACAGCCGGGGGGAATTTTTTTGCGCCGTGATATTATTCTGCGTGAGGTGAAAGAATGAAGAACATACGCAACTTTTGCATAATAGCTCACATAGATCACGGAAAATCTACCCTTGCCGACAGACTCCTTGAAGCTACCGGCACAATCTCATCACGCGACATGAAGGCTCAGATTCTCGATTCGCTGGCTCTTGAACGCGAGCGCGGCATAACGATAAAGCTCGTCCCTGTACGGATGGATTACACGGCCTCTGACGGCACAAAATACATCCTCAACCTCATAGACACACCCGGCCACGTAGATTTTGCCTACGAGGTCTCACGTTCACTTGCGGCGTGTGAAGGCGCGCTCCTCGTCGTCGATGCGACTCAGGGTGTCGAAGCACAGACCGTCGCGAATGCCTATCAGGCCGTCGAGCAGGGGCTGGAGATTCTGCCCGTCATCAACAAGACGGATTTACCTTCAGCACGTCCAGACAACGCGAAACAGGAAATCTCTGACGTTGTGGGAATAGATGCTTCTGGTGCAGTCTTGGCCAGCGCGAAAACGGGAGCAGGAGTGCCCGAGATACTTGAACGGATTGTTACGGACATTCCCGCGCCCGAAGGAGACCCGAACGCTCCGCTTCAAGCCCTAATCTTCGACAGTGTTTACGATAACTACAGAGGAGTCATCTGCTACGTCAGAGTCGTGAACGGCACGATAAAGGCCGGGCAGAACATTATGTTCATGTCGAACGGAATAACTTACCCCGTCAACGAAGCAGGAGTCTTCCGTCCCGGTTTTGAGCCAGTTGCTCAGCTTGGACCGGGAGAAGTCGGGTATGTTACGGCGAGCATCAAGACGCTTGCAGAAGCTCAGGTCGGCGACACAATCACTGACGCAAACAACCCCGCATCCTCACCACTGCCCGGCTACAAGAAGGTGAAGAGCGTAGTATTCTGCGGTTTCTACCCCGTTGAACGCGACAACTACCCGCAGTTACGCGACGCACTCGAGAAGCTCTGCCTGAATGACTCCGCTGTAACCTACGAGCCGGAAAGCTCAGAGGCACTCGGCTTCGGGTTCAGGTGCGGATTTCTTGGCCTGCTTCACATGGACGTAGTAAGAGAACGACTGCGCGAAGAATACGGCGTTGAACTTGTTGCTACTGCTCCGAACGTAATCTACGAGGTCGTGAAGGCTTCGGGTGAGGTCATCGAGGCTCACAGGCCTTCGGACTTTCCTGACCCTAGCGAGATTACGGAGATTCGCGAACCGTACATCAAGCTGTCGGTGTTTATGCCGTCGGAGTTCACGGGGCGTGTAATGCAGTTAGTGCAGGACAAGCGCGGTACGTATAAATCAATGGACTACATTACGCCCGAACGCGTGAGGCTTGTTTACGAGATGCCGCTGTCGGAGTTCATCGTTGACTTCCATGACAAGCTGAAATCACAGACAAGGGGCTATGCGTCGCTGGATTATGAGTTAATTGGCCTGAAGCCCAGCGAACTCGTGAGGGTTGATATTCTCGTGAACGGCGAGGCGGCTGATGCGTTCTCGTTCATCTGCCACAAGGATGCAGCGTACAATCGCGGTCATGCTGTCGTAACGAAGCTGAAGGAGTTAATCCCGTCGCAGCTGTTCGAGATACCGATACAGGCATCAATCGGCCGGAGGGTAATTGTGCGCGTGAACGTCAAGGCATTACGTAAGGACGTGCTGGCCAAGTGCTACGGCGGAGACATAACGCGCAAACGCAAACTTCTAGAGAAGCAGAAGGAGGGCAAGAAGCGCATGAAGCAGATCGGCAAGGTCTCAATCCCGCAGGAAGCCTTCCTAGCGTTCATGCAGGTTGATACTGGTGAGAAGTAGCCTGTACGTTCACGTTCCGTTCTGCGAGAGGAAGTGCGGTTACTGCTCATTCTACAGCGTAAGGGCAGGGGCTGGCGATGCTGAGGCGTGGCTTGATGGGATTGCGCGTGATGCCGTGAAGTTCAGGGGCACAGAGGTAACGACTCTCTACATCGGCGGGGGAACTCCGAGCGTATTATCTCTCTCTCACTGGCAGGAACTGATGCGCACGATTCACCACAACTTCAACACCTTACACCTCCTTGAAGCAACAGCAGAGGCTAACCCCAACTCCCTGACAGAAGAGCACATCGCGTTCTTCAGGGACAACGGCATTACGCGGGTAAGTCTCGGAGTACAGAGCCTCAACGACGAGGAGCTTGCGACACTTGGCCGACTTCATGACTCGCGTCAGGCATTGCGGGCTATGGAGATGGTGAGAGATGCGGGGCTGAACCTGTCGTGCGACCTGATTTTTGCCGTGCCCGGGCAGACACTCAGAACGTGGGCAGGTTCTCTCCGTACCGTGATGCAGTATGCCTCCCACATCTCGACGTACCAGCTCACCCTTGAGCCCGATACCCCTATGGGAAAATTGTACGGGAATGAAGAACTCAACAGAGAGGGCTATTTATTCTACAGGTACGCACAATACTTCCTTCCGCGCAAAGGTTTCACGCAGTACGAGATCTCCAGTTTTGCCCCCGAAGGCCAAGAGTGCCGGCACAACATCAGCTACTGGAATCACTCTGACGTTATCGCTCTCGGCCCGTCGGCTTCGGGGTACACTGGCGGCGTGAGGTACACCAACCCCCGCACGCTCAAGGCATGGCTCGCCGGTGAAGAACCGGAACGTGAGGAACTCTCTCCGCGTGAACGTGCAATAGAGCTGGCGATACTCTCACTGCGCACAAAATGGGGCATCAGACGGGAATTATTGTTGCCGGAAGCCGAGAGAATTATTGTCAGGATGCCTTCTGACCTCTTCATCATCACGCCTGAACGCATAGCCCTCACTCCGAAAGGTATGCGGCTCGGTAATGCCATATGGTGTGAATTAATCGGAGTGTGATAGAATATCAATTGTCCGGCTCAGCGCGGCGGAGACCTGTGAATCGTGTCAGGCCCGGAAGGGAGCAGCACTAAGCGGTGTTCTTCGGGTGCCGTTGAATGCCGGACGTTATTTCGTTGAAGCTGCGAACTGTCTCACTCTCCGCAAACTCATTCCCTAGTCTCTGTGAAATTTCCTTGAGGTCATTCCTGAAGCCTTCATCGTTGTAGCGGTCGTAAATTCTGAACAAGTCCGCTGTTAATCCCGAGAAGTCATGTTCTGCATAACGTTCAGAGAAATAGCTTCTGACTGCCTCGTCAAGGTTCGACGGCGTAACAGTGCCGAGATACCCCGAGCACATCGCCACAACCGGCCTCAAGGAATACGCCGCCTCCATCGCACTCGTTGCGGACGCGAAGACGACATTAGCCCTCTCGATGAACGGTCGCGGGGTGTCCTGAGCACCGGCAATCTTCACGCACTTTCTGCCCAGCTTGCTGTTGAGCTTCCGTGCAAGAAGCCGGAACTCCCACAACCTCCAGCCTCCTCCGCCGAGAATCGTTATCGTGAAGCCGGGTATGTGTTCCTGAATCAGCTCTATGTTGTCCAGCATGTGGAAGATGCCCGGTGTCTTGTACCTGCTCAGACGGCCGAAGCACAGAATGCTGAAGTTTTCGCGCGTTGGAAGCTCTGAGGGCGCAAAGAACACATCAAGCGGACGTGTCATCTTCACGATCGGGATGCTCTCTCCGAGTTCGTGGAGCTGTCCGAGTATTCCGGGCTCGAAGGCTGTCCATGCGTCGCTGAACTTCACGAGTGAGGGTATGTCTCTTCCCGGCCTGTCAGTCTTCTCGACGGGGTCAAGGAAGTACGTGATTACAGGTGCGCCGGTAACACGCTTGATTCTCGCTGCGAGGGGGAAGGAACGGCGCGGGTCAGTCATAATCACGTCAGGCCTGAAGAGTTTTGCGCGGAGGTCAAAGTACATGTTCCCGACACCAAGTGAAGGGCACGTTATCACCGTGAAGCCTTCCTGCCTGTAGCGTGCCTGAAAGCCTTTGCCCGACCACCGGCCAAGTACTCCGACGGTGTGCCCTGCGCGCCTGAGTGCCGCTCCGACGTTGAGGATGTAGCTTGTTACGCCGTCAATCGTCAGCGCGTCCGAACAGAATAGTATTCTCACTCCCAAACCCTACCCTTCATCCTGTGGTATGACTCAAAAACTTTGTCCGCAAATCTCGGCGATACTCCCTTCATCAGCTCGTACAGTGCATTCTTGCTCCTGCTGATTAACCGCCTGAACAGTTCCGGCCGTGCAAGTTTGGGCGTGGTATCGTTGAACTCCTCGATTATTCTGCATGTTGTCTCGTAACGGTCAGAAGCCTTCAATGCCCATTCCCTGCACCTGCCTATAGCCTCAAGCCTCGACAAATATACATCACTGTTTATGACTTCATGAATCTTCCTCAGCGAACCTTCAATGTCATCAACATCAATAATCACAATCCCGTTTTTGTCGGGGATTTGCTGAAGTATTGCAGGGTCTCCGCAATAAATCGGCAGTGCCCAGCCCGCCCACGCATCGCAGAGCTTCTCCGTCCAGTAATAGCTGTGCCGCGAGTTCTCTATCACAACGTGGTACTTGTACGGCTCAACAGCATCCAGCTTGTCGTCCACAGGGTTGAACTCTCTCCCGAAACACTCAATCTCTCCCGCAAACTCCCTCTGAAGTTCGCGGAGGAAAGCTAAACGTTTACGGTGATAAGGTGTCTTGTGCTTGAGGGATGTGATGATTGAGAGTCCGCGTGTCTTTTGCGGGGGCTGGAAGTTCAGCGCACGGGGCAGCGTAGAGAGTTCGCCCCTAATTCCTGCCGTCCAGCCTAAGTTAGGGTTGGAGGTTATCACCCTGCCGGAATAGCCGGGAAGCTCGTAGTGGGTTACGACAGTCCCGAACTGTTCAATGTAGTAACGAATCTTCGAGCAGTCGTGAATCTCCTTCGGCTCTCCGATGAACAGTATTCTTCTCTCTCTGGGAATGTCCGTCCAGAAGCATGAATACGGGGTATCATTGACTATGAGCCAGTCAGCGTTACGTTCCAGAGTGAAGAGGTAGTCATTTCCCCTCATGTGCCCGTGTCCGTCCTCGCTGAGCCAGCCGGGAATTTCAGAATCATTGCCGTAAGGAGCATCAAAAATTGTTGTCGTCATGTTATTTTGTCCTCATCCTGTAATACAGCTCAGGGAACTTCAGAATCGCCAGCGATTTGAAGAACACTTCAGGCTTTCCTGACAATACGCGCAGTTCCAGAGCACAATTGAGCACATTCCTGTTTTCGCGCACGATAGAATCATAACCTGCTTTGCTGTCCGTCATCGCACATAGATTAGCCCTGCGTATTACTGTCTGCGGCATTAGCACATGTTCAGCGAGATACCTCACTCGTTCGGTGCGTGAATGTTCCAGAAGATAGGCAGCCGTACGCTCCTGAGCTTCTGTGTTGTGCCTGTAGCTGATGATATTATCACGCGAAGGCTCATGCTCCGTGTACGAGTACAGGCATTGAGGCGTGAAAGCAGCTTTTTGCGCGCAACAGAAAGCCTTTGCCTGAAACTCGACATCCTCGCCAGAAGTGCATCCGTCGTGAAAACGCAGGGAATATCTCCTGAGGAAGTCGGCTTCATAGAGGCAGCACCACAGCGGCGGTGTATGCTCCGGCAGGAAGTTTTCGCCGCCGGAAATTCCATCGCGCCTGCAGCACCTTGCGTGAACGTCAGGCCGTCCGTCCGTGAAGTGCCGCTTGTATCCGCAGAAAGCTACATCGCTCTGAGTACCTGTTATGAGCCTGTGAAGTACAGCAAGCATTTCGGGGTGTGCTGTGTCGTCGGAGTCCATGAACCAGATGTAACTCCCGCGTGAAGCATCAAGCCCTTTGTTGCGCGAGGCGGACACTCCGAGATTTTTGGGATTGGTGAGAATCCTGAAGGGACGACCCGAATTTTCCAGTATTTCCCACGCAGCAATACCCGTGCCGTCATTCGAGGCATCATCTACGAGTATGATTTCTGTCTCACTGCAAGACTGCCTGATGACGCTCAAAAGTGAGTCCCGTATCCGGCCGGACGAATTGAACGCGGGTATTATTACGCTGATTAACGGCGGCAATCGCTGAATCACTCCTTGTGTTTCTGCAGATTATAGCGCACAAAAAAACGTGGCCTTACTCCAAATCGCTGGAAGCCCGGCCAAGTTTTTGAGGGGGGTAAAACTATCAAACGATCGAACAAGAACGAGAAAAATGACAATCGAGAGTCATCTTCATAGCCTTCTGTGGATTGCTTTGTTCATTTGTTCGTTATGCCAAACATTATAACGGGAAAAATTCAGGTGTCAATATACGGGATTAATTTTCTCGGGTATTCAGTAAGTATAACAATGCGGAGCACCGAAAAAATGCTAGAATATCTCACTATCCACAGCAGATAATCTTGATTTCCCCTCCCTGCCGAAAAGTGAGGGGAATTAATTTATTTGTGGCGTGTGCAAACGAGAAAGGAGAGAATAATTTTGTTTGCTCAGGTTATGAATTATCTTCACGGAGGTTCGCCCGCAAGCGTGGGGATAATCACAGTGGCAATAATGCTGCTGTTCGGTTTCGCGCTCACCAGAATCACCAAGCTCCTGAAGCTGCCGAACGTTACCGCCTACATAGTTACGGGAATACTCATCGGCCCTTACTGTCTGAACCTCGTGCCGTCAATCGTCGTCGAGTACACTACCTTTCTGCCCAACGTCGCGCTGGCGTTCATCGCGTTCAGTACGGGACAGTTCTTCCGTGTAAGCGCGCTTCGGGGCAACGGCGCAAAAGTTCTCGTGATTACCGTTCTGGAGGCTCTGGCGGCTTCGGCGTTCGTGTTCATCGCGGCGTTTTTCGTGCTCAGGCTGGATCTGGCGTTCTCGGTCGTTCTTGCGGCTCTCGCGTCGGCAACTGCACCAGCCTCAACAATGATGACAATCCGTCAGACAGGCGCACACGGAGACTTCGTGAACACCCTGCTTCAGGTCGTGGCACTTGATGACGTTGTGGGGCTTCTCGCGTACAGCATCGCCATATCAATTGCTCTCGCGTCTACAGCGTCAGGTGCGGACTTCGAGTTCAGAAACATAGTGCTTCCCCTGCTCATCAACTTGGCCAGCATAATCATCGGTGCACTGCTCGGAGTCCTCCTGAAGATGATGCTTTTCCCGAAGCGTTCAACGGATAACAGGCTGATAATCTCTGTTGCGGTTCTGTTCGGGTTCTGCGGAGTGTGCGAGATTCTCGGAGTGTCGCCGCTTCTGGGCTGTATGTTCATGTCGACGGTCTACATCAACATCACTGACGATGACAAGCTCTTCAAGCAGATTAACACCTTCAGCCCTCCGTTCCTGCTTCTGTTCTTCGTGAGGTCGGGAGTCAGCTTCGACCTTGCTGCTCTCACAGGCGGAGGAAGCGCAGGAGGTACGTCTCTCCTGATGCTCGGAGTTGTGTACTTTCTTGTGAGAATCGCGGGAAAATATGCCGGAGCTTTCTGGGGCTGCCTGATGACCGGCAAGGATAAGCTCGTGCGCAACTATCTCGGTCTAGCGTTAATCCCGCAGGCAGGAGTCGCAATAGGCCTCGCGGAACTCGGAGCACGGACATTGGGCGGAGACATGGGCAGTGCGTTGCGGACGGTTATTCTGGCCTCGAGCGTCCTCTACGAGCTCATAGGCCCGGGCTGTGCGAAACTCTCGCTGTCGTTGTCGCACTCTTACGACGCAGACGCAGAACCTGAGCGCGTTATTTCACCGCAGGAAGAGGACAGGCACATAGTGAACCTGCTCATAGAGAGGATACGCGAGATTCAGAGCGAACTTCCCGAACACCCGCAGGCCGTACCTGTTCAGGCGAACAACAACGTTCAGGGTGCGCACACAATCGCGAGGCATCTGCACTCCAACAACACGAATTATCATTGATGACCATGCTCATAAAAACATAAAGCATCCCTCCGAAACTTGGGGGGATGTTTTCATTTGCCAAAGTATCAAGCGTTGTGATATAAATTACTCACTCACAAAAACTTTTCACGAAAGGATTTGAGTCCATAACATGGAAATGTATCTTGCTGCACTGAAAGACTTAATTCTTCAGTCGGGATTCTTCGGGCTCACGACGGGCAACATCATCATGATTATTGTCTCGTTCGTCCTGCTGTATCTCGCAATCGGCAAAGGCTTTGAACCCCTCCTGCTCGTGCCGATAGCTTTCGGCTGTCTGCTCGTCAACCTGCCCCTCTCCGGCATCTGGGACGAGTACAACGCCACAACGCACACGATAGGCTTCCTGCGCTCGCTGTACTACGGAGCAGAGTTCGAGATTTACCCGATACTTATCTTCTTGGGCATCGGAGCAATGACGGACTTCGCACCCCTCATCGCCAACCCCATTACGTTCCTTCTGGGAGCGGCGGCACAGTTCGGCGTGTTCGTGGCATTCATCGGTGCAAACTATCTCGGCACTCTGACGGGCGGCCTCGTGTCGTTCAACATCAAGGAAGCGGCATCAATCGCAATCATCGGAGGAGCTGACGGCCCGACGAGCATTTATTTGACCGTTATGCTCGGACAGACGCAGATTCTCGGTGCTGTTGCGGTCGCGGCGTATTCCTACATGTCGTTAGTGCCGATGATTCAGCCCCCCGTTATCTACCTCATGACCAGCAAGAAGGACAGAGGCATCGTAATGGGACAGCTCCGCCCCGTCAGCAAGAGGGAGAAGATTCTCTTCCCCATCATCTGCACGGTGGTTTCAGGGTTGATTCTGCCTGCGTGCGTTCCGCTTGTAGGTACGCTGATGTTCGGAAACCTTCTGCGTGAATGCGGAGTTACCGAGCGTCTCAGCAACACGGCACAGAACGAGCTGATGAACATCGTAACGATATTCCTTGCGCTGTCGGTAGGTTCAACGATGGCGGCAGAGAGATTCCTTACGCTGGGAACGCTGGCAATTATCGCGCTGGGACTTGTAGCGTTCGCGTTCTCGACGTTCGGCGGTCTTGTGTTCGGACAGATAATGAAGGTGCTCTCGGGCGGAAAGATCAACCCGATGATCGGCGCGGCGGGAGTCAGTGCTGTGCCTATGGCGGCGCGCGTTGTTCAGAGGTGCGTACAGCATGAGTACCCGGGACACTTCCTGCTGATGCACGCGATGGGCCCGAACGTTGCGGGAGTTATCGGAACGGCAGTTGCGGCTGGAGTTATGCTGACGCTGTTATCACGTTAAGAGAAGGTTACGCTTGCCCGGTGTAACAGCCGGGTAATTTTTTTACCCTCACGAAAGGAGACCGCAATCTTGGCCACAAAGAAGAGCGGAAAGAAGCACGAAATGACAGCAACCATTCACGCAGAGACGCGCATAAACAACCCCGAAGCCGGGCACGGACAGCTTGAGCCCCCCGCAGACCCTACGCACACATACGCTTTTGACCCGCACGAATCCCCCGCGCTCGACTGGGCAGGAAAGACTGAGGGAGAAAGCTTCACCGTTCCGACGTCGTCAATCCACGTTCACGAGACAGTGAGGCCGCACAGAATAATTTTCCCAGTCCAGAAGGAGGAGACCAGAACGCCCGAACGCCAGCAGTATCTTTTCCCCGAAGCGTCTTACGCTGACAGGGCAAAGAGCACGCTTGCGGCCGTTGAGACCTACCAGCACGCCAAGAACTGGATGAACAGGATGATAGCCGGAGACTCGCTGATAATCATGAACTCGCTGCTTCAGAAGGAGAGCATGGCAGGGACTGTGCAGACGTGCTACATTGACCCGCCTTACGGGATAAGGTACGGGAGCAACTTTCAGCCGTTCGTGGGGAAGAAGGATGTTAAGGACAGGAGCGACGATGACCTGAGCACTGAGCCGGAGATGATTCGGGCATTCCGCGACACGTGGGAGCTGGGGATTCACTCGTATTTGACGTATCTGCGAAACCGGCTGTTATTGGTGAGGGAGCTGCTGTGCGATTCTGGGAGCGTGTTTGTGCAGATAAGTGATGAGAATGTTCACCATGTGCGGGAGCTGTGCGATGAGGTCTTTTCCCCCGAGAATTTCGTAACGATGATTAAGTTCACGAAGTCAGGGAAGAATCCTTCGAACCTCATGGGTAGCACTACAGATTATCTCGTGTGGTACGCGAAGGACAAGGAGCATGTGAAGTATCGCCAGCTATATGTGGAGAGGAAGCCAGGTACGCCATCGTTTGACGTGTACAGGTACATTGAGCTGGAGGACGGAACTGTGAGGAAATTAACACCAGAGGAGATGAACGACAAAACATTTCTATCAAGGTGCCGAAATTTTCAGTATGATACATTACTGTCGGCTGGCGCAACTAGTAATTCTACTGAACTTTTGGAGTTCGAGGGCAAGAAGTATTCTCCACCCGCAAATAATCACTGGAAGACAACGATTGAAGGCATGAAGAGACTCATAGCGGCAGGACGCATCAGTGCTTCAGGAAAGACCTTGCGCTACAAAAGATACATGAGCGATTCGCCAATGATGCAACTCGACGACATGTGGAATGACACAGGCGGGACTCCCGACATGCTCTACGTAGTCCAGACCTCCACGAAGGTAATTCAACGCTGTATCTTGATGACCTCCGACCCCGGAGACCTCGTCCTCGACATCACCTGCGGCTCCGGCACAACCGCATTCGTCGCAGAGCAGTGGGGCAGACGCTGGATAACCGCAGACACCTCACGCGTAGCAATCGCCATCGCACGGCAGAGACTCCTCACCGCCACCTTCCCCTACTACAAGCTGGCCGACCTTCAGGCCGGAGTCTCCGCAGGGTTCGTGTATGAGACAGTCCCGCACATCACGCTGAAATCCATCGCCAACAATGAGCCCCCCGCACAGGAAATCCTCTACGACAAACCCGAGACCGACTCAGGCTTCATCCGCCTCACAGGGCCTTTCACCGTCGAGGCTCTCCCTGCTCCCGTAGTGTTTTCCCCCGACGAGGCCGCAGAGTCCGGCACAGCAGGAGAGGGCGCGAAACTATCGGACTGGCGCGAACAGCTCAAGGCTACGGGAATCGTCAGCAGGGGCGGCGAACGCATAAGGTTTTCACGCGTCGAGGCCAAGACCGGCACACGGTGGCTCAACGCTGAGGCAGAGACGGAGGACGGACGGAGCGCGTATGTGTGTTTCGCGGACGAGTCAAGCCTCATGGACTCGCGCAGGGTCTTCAACGCAGTGCAGGAAGCATTGCTCGTGAAGCCCGACATGCTGATTTTTGCGGCGTTCCAGTTCGACCCGGAGGCATCGCAGCTCATCGAGGACTTGGCCGGGGTTCACAGCCTCACGATTCTTCAGGCGTTAATGAACACGGACTTGATGACTGAGGATCTGCGCAAGAAGCTCAAGACGGACCAGTCTTTCTGGCTCGTTGGTCAGCCGGATGTTGAGCTGCTGAATGCTGAGGGCGGAATGTACCGCGTGAGGGTGCTGGGGTTCGACTATTACGATGTCAAGGCGGGAAAGGTAGACTCCGGCAACGCTGACAAGATTGCGATGTGGATGCTTGACCCTGATTATGACGGCGGGACTCTGAATCCCTCGCAGGTGTTCTTCCCGATGGAGGGCAGAAGCGGAGGATGGGCAAAGCTCGCAAGGACTCTCAATGCTGAGATTGACGCTGAACTTATCGAGGCGTATTCGGGCACGGAGTCTTTACCCTTCAAGGCCGGAGAGAAAATCGCGGTGAAGGTCATCGACGACAGAGGGATTGAGAGCATGAAGGTGCTTCGCCGTGAGGAGGCCGAATGATGGAGCGCAAAGACTTCACGATAAATTCGCCCTACGTTGAACCGCAGCAGTATCACCGTTACAACGACGAGACCAGCAGGTTCGAGATAATCCCGGAGCGCAGGCCTGCAGGGTACTTCCTCGCTGTCCCAAGAAGCAGCCGCACAATCTTCAAGCCCCTCGACAACGTCAACGCAATCCGCAAACTCGTCAGGGAATGGCGGGAAAACGCTTATCCGCACGTTACCGCAACGACCCGCAGACTCCTCGAACACTGGCACGACAATTCCGCACGAATGTACCCGTTCTTCTGGTGCCAGCTCGAGGCAATAGAGACGCTGATTTTTCTCGAGGAAGGCCGGGCGAATGTTCAGGTTGACGGCGACGGCGGAGAGTTCAGGCGGCTGTGCACAAAGCTCTGCACCGGCGGGGGCAAGACTATCGTGATGTCGATGCTCATTGCGTGGCAGGCCTGCAGCACAAACGGCACAAGGAACTTCCTTATAGTTACGCCGAACCTCACCGTCAAGGACAGGCTGAAGGTGTTATTGCCCGGAGGAGCGGGGAATTACTACGACACTTTTTCTGTTGTTCCGCCTGAGATGAGGGAGATGCTCAACAAAGCGCGCATAGAGATTCACAACTGGCAGGAGATGAAGCCCGACAAGCCCGACACGACCAGCGTCGACAAGAGAGGCCCGAAGAGCGACAACGCTTTCTGCAGGGAGCTTGTTGGCAGCATGAGGAACATCATCGTCATCAACGACGAGGCGCATCACGCGTGGAGAGTTAATCCGGGCAGGAAGAAGCTCACGGAAGACGAGAAGGAAGCTACTGTGTGGATACAGGGGCTTGACCGACTTCACAGGACGCGCGGAATAAGGACATGCTACGACTTTTCGGCAACACCTTTTGTGCCGGGAATGAGCGTTAAAGATGAGGAAGGGCTGTTCACGTGGATTGTGAGCGACTATTCACTTAGCGACGGGATAGAAGCCGGGATCGTGAAGACACCCAGACGCGTAACAGGCACGAACATTCCGCCGGACAAAAAAACGTTTGAGCCGAAGCTGTATCACATTTACGCAGAAGCGGAGGTGAAGGCAGACCTTACGCGCAGAGGAAGCAGGGAAGACGACGAACTTCCTGACCTTGTGCGCAACGCGTATGCTATTCTTGCGGCTGACTGGCAGAAAACGCTGGAGGCATGGCGTGAGGCGGATGTTCCTGCATTGCCCGTGATGATTTCCGTAACCAACAGCACGGAGACCGCCGCGAGAGTTTCCCGGATGTTCAGCGATGGAATCGCGGGAGTGCCCGGCCTGTGCAGTGATGATGCAATTCTGCACATAGACTCGGGAAAACTCGACAAGATTACCGGCCCGGAAGCTGACGAGCTCAGGAAGACGGCTGACACTGTCGGCAAGGAAGGACAGCCCGGCGAAAAGAAGTGCAACATAATTTCTGTGTCTATGCTGTCTGAAGGATGGGACACGCGGACAGTTACGCACATAATGGGATTGCGTGCATTCACGAGCCAGCTTTTGTGCGAGCAGGTTGTGGGGCGCGGCTTGCGGAGAACGTCATACGATCCGCCGGAAAGCGAGGACGGGCTGTTTTCGCCGGAATACGTCAATGTGTTCGGAGTGCCGTTCAGGTCGATGTTCTTCGGCGGCGACGAGAGCACCGGGGAGAATGACCCGCCCGTAGTCGAGAAGCCCAAGAGCATCGTGAAGGTACTGCCGGAACGTTCGGAGTACGCGATAACTTGGCCGGTCGTCAGCAGGCTTGAGTACGTTACGAGGCAGAAGCTCAGCCTTGATGTCGGGAGCGTGCCTGAACTTGTGCTTGAGGCAGGGAGCACGATACTCAGCGCGGATGTTGCGCCGGTTATCGACGGGCAGGCGGACTTGGAGAAGTGCAGCGGGATTGACCTCCAGCGTCTGGGGGAAAGCGTAAGGCTTCAGCGGATAATCTTTGATGCGGCCGGGAAAGTCTACGATGAGTTCAGCGAACAGTGGCAGAAGAAGGGGGTGAAGCTCGCACATATCGGGCAGGTGATTCGTCTCACGGAAGAATATCTGCGCGGAGGTGCGGTGAGGATTCAGCCGGAGCTTTTCGGGACTGACAAGCTGCGCCGGAAGATAATGCTCGCGCTGAACATGAAGCGTATTATCCGGCACATCTGGGGGCATATCTTCAGCGAGAACGTAGACGAGATTATCCCGGTTATTGAGCAGGGGAACAGGGGGCGTTCGACGCGGGACATGTCGCCGTGGTGGACTGCCCGGCCTGCGTATGAGACCATGCACTCACACATCAGCAAGTGCGTCTGCGACAGTACATGGGAACACTCGGAAGGCTGGTGCCTCGACCACAACCCGGACGTGAAGGCGTGGGCGAAGAATGACCACTTGGGTTTCAGCGTGAGCTACATGTTCGGCGGAAAAGTTCACAGATACCTTCCTGACTTTCTGGTGAGGCTGTCGAACGGCAGAACTCTCATCCTTGAGGTCAAGGGCAGGGAGTCGGAGCAGGACAGGGTGAAGCGTGAGGCTCTCGCTGACTGGGTGAAGGCTGTGAACCTCGTAAAGGTTTACGGCGAATGGTCTTGCGATGTCTCAAGGAATCCTGCTGACGTTGACGGAATAATAGCAAGGAAGTTAGGGGTTAGCTAACCCCTAATCCTTACTCCCACTCGATCGTTGCGGGCGGCTTCGACGTTACGTCCATCACAACGCGGTTGATGCCCTTGACCTCGTTGCAGATTCTCTTTGCGACACGGTCAAGAACGTCGTAATCTATCCTGACCCATTCCGCCGTCATTGCGTCCTGCGAGTGGATGGCTCTCAGCACTACAGCCTCTCTGTACGTCCGGCTGTCCCCCATAACTCCGACGGACTTCACGGGAAGAAGCACACAGAACGACTGCCAGATACCAGCATACAGCCCCGCACTCTTGAGCTCCTCACGGAAAATCGCATCAGCTTCGCGCAGTGTGTCGAGTCTCTCGCGCGTAATCCCTCCCAAGCACCTCACCGCAAGTCCCGGACCGGGAAACGGCTGGCGGTTGATGATGTCCTCCGGCATTCCGATTATCCGGCCGAGCGCGCGCACTTCGTCCTTGAACAAGTCTCTTAACGGCTCTAACAGCTTCAGGTTCATGTGCTCAGGAAGTCCGCCGACGTTGTGGTGGGACTTGATTACCGCACTGCCCTTCTTCGTCCCGCTCTCGATAACGTCAGGATAGATTGTGCCCTGCAGCAGCCATTTCGCACCCTCAATCTTCCGTGCCTCCTCCTCGAACACCTCAATGAACAGACGGCCGATAATCTTGCGCTTCTGTTCCGGGTCAGTAACCCTAGCGAGCGCGTCAAGAAATCTGTCCGACGCGTCAACGTACTTCACATTCAGGCCTAGTGCTTCGTACTGGCTCATGACCTGCTGAGGTTCGTCCTTGCGCATGAGCCCGTGATTCACGAACACGCACTGAAGGTTTCCGCCGATAGCCTTATTCACCAGCACAGCCGAAACGCTCGAGTCCACTCCGCCCGAGAGACCGCACACTACCTTATCGCTCCCGACAGATTCGCGGATAGCCTCAACAGTCCCCTTCACCCAGTCGGCCAAGTCCCAGTCCCCCGAGCACCCGCACACTCCAAACACGAACGACCTCAGAATCTCCGTGCCGTGCTCAGTTGCGGCGACTTCGGGGTGGAACTGCAGGCCGTAGAGTTTTCGCGCGTCATTCTCGAACGAGGAGATTACCCCGCCCGCCGTTGATGATGTTGCGCGGAAGCCGGAAGGCAGAACAGAAACGTTGTCGCCATGACTCATCAGGACGTTCAGCGTCTCGGGAACGCCTTTCAGGAGAGCAGAGTCCTTCGCAGTGCGGATGGCAGTTACGCCGTATTCAGGTTTCCCGCCCGAACTCACAACGCCGCCCGTGAGTTTCGCGAGCAGCTGCATTCCGTAGCAGATTCCCAGCACAGGACAGCCCAGCTCCAGAATCGCAGGAGAAACCGTGATTGCGTCGGGTTCGTTGACGCTGTCAGGACCGCCGGAGATTATTACTCCCTTCGGCGCGTATGATGAGACTTTCGCGGCATCAGCATCCCAGTTCAGGATAACGCTGTGTATCTTCATCTCGCGGAGACGGCGCGCTATCAGCTGGGTGAACTGCGAACCGCAGTTGATGATGATGATATTTTCGTTATTTGTCATGTATCCTCCGAAATAGTGTTATATAATTTGCCAATTATCCCATAATTTGAGAGAGGTAGTGAATGTTTGTGAATACTTGCAGAAAGTTCATACTGTGCGCATTAATCGTGATGCTCGCAGTCCCGGCATATTCAGCCGAGTACGTGCCTGGCGATGTCCTCGTCGTCTTCAAGCCCTCCGAAGGCGTAAAGGCCTCGTCATTTGCCGCCGCGTGGGGTGCCAGCGTCAAGGAAGTCTACTCTGCCCTGTCCGGCGCAGGAAGTTCCGTGTACGCGCTCCTTCACTCTGAGACAAAGAATCCCGAAGACCTCACCGCAGAACTCCTCGCCAACCCCGATGTTCTCGCGGCCTCGCCGAACTACAAGGTCAGGGCGGCTGTTACCCCAAACGACACGTTCATCAGCCAGTGCTGGGGATTGAGCTCCATCAACGCCCCCGCCGCGTGGGACATCACCTCAGGAGACAGTAACGTCTACGTCGCGATAATCGACTCCGGCATCGACGAGACCAACCCCGACCTCACGGACAACGTCGCTACAGAGTACGGCACAAACACAGCGGGCGGGTCTTCTGCGCGCGACGATCAAGGGCACGGGACTCACGTCGCCGGAACAATCGGAGCTGTCGGCAACAACAGCAGAGGCATTGCGGGCGTGAACTGGAACGTAGGCTTAATCTCGGTCAAGGCACTCGACAGCAACGGCTCGGGCACGTTTGCCGGCGTAATCGCAGCGATAGACTACGTAACAGGACTGATTCAGCAGGGCGTGAACGTCAGAGCTGTGAACTTGTCGCTGGAGACCTACATTCCTGCCGCACCTGAACATGACAACCTTGTGCAGATGCCCTTATGGAGAGCCTTCAAGGACCTTGACGCGCTCAACCAGGCGGTAATAGTCTGCGCGGCCGGGAATTACGCCGTTACTGTCGGACAGCCCACGACATACGCTGATCCTGACGGCATGTTCGGTATCGGCTATTATGTCTACCCTGCGTCGTTCAACGGCCTCGACAACCTGATCTCCGTCTCTGCACTGGACACTGACGGCACAATAGCTTCTTTCAGCAACACGAACGCCACCATCTCAGCACCGGGCGTGAACATCCTGAGCACGTGGCTTCAGAACTCGGCATCATACCGCTCATCAGACGGCACGAGCCTGCGGGCAATTCAGGGCACATCGATGGCGGCTCCTCACGTTGCGGGGGCGGCGGCACTTCTCGCGTCGGCGAAGCCGAACTACACTGCCTACCAGCTCAAGCGCGCAATCCTCGACGCAAGCGGGGAGAAACTCGACCTTCTGGCGACGCTGAACTATCAGGCGGCAGTCCCCGAAAAAAGCACTGAGTGGACAGACTACGACGACTACGAAGACTACACTACGGACGAGCAGAGCTACAGCGGTGGCGGAGACTCGGACAGTGGAGGCAGCGGCGGGTGCGGAAGCCTTGTACTTGGCGCGTTTGCATTACTCCTGATTGTGCCTATAATATCTGCTCGTTTCAAGTTATAGGCGAGGAGGAGCTATATTTTGGACTTACGCGCTCTCAGAGCCCTTGCGATACGCATGGGCTTCAAGAATTTGGCTGTCAAGCTCAGCCACACGAGATTTGCGAGATTCCTGCAGGGTATCAACTACTCTGCAGGGCTTCGCAGGCACGGGAAGGAACTTCGGCAGGTGTACGACATGCTTGCCGATGATCTTTCCCGCGAAACTTTCAACGCCGTCATTCATGCCAGCAAGTCAGGAGACTATAGCATGATGAGGAACTACAACGTTCAGCCACAGTATTTCCTTAGGGACATTTGCGTACCAGAAGATAGGGAAATATACGTAGACGGGGGGGGGGTATGACGGAAAAGACGTATTGCACTTTCTGACCAGCTATGCAACAGCTCCCGAGAACTGCAAGGCGTACATCTGGGAGCCGGACGCAGAGAACATCGCAAGAATCACACGGACACTTCAAGGCTTCACGAACTTCGAGGTAAAGCCATTCGCAATGTGGAGCAAGCGCGAACAGCTTCACTTCTCAGGAACAGGCAGCGTAATTTCACAGGTCAGCAAGTTCGGCAAGGTAACAGTTCAGGCCGACAGCATCGACAACCAGCACTTCGACGAACCTGTAACGTTCATCAAGATGGACATTGAGGGAGCAGAACCCGAAGCCCTCAAGGGAGCAGAACGCACCATCAGGAAATACAGGCCGAAACTCGCGATCTGCATCTACCACCAGCCCAGCCACCTCTACGAGATTCCACTCTGGATAAAAAGCGTAGTCCCAGAGTACAGGCTATACATCCGCCATCACTCCAACGGCCTCAACGAGACTGTGTGCTATGCGGTAATGTAGAGGATGAGGCTTGCCAAAAAGTTAATCGGCTGATAAAATTTCCCCTGTTGTGCCGGTGTGGCTCAGAGGTAGAGCAGCGCACTCGTAATGCGCAGGTCAACAGTTCGAATCTGTTCACCGGCTCCATCACACAGAGAACAATGACCCGTCTTATTCGCTAAGGCGGGTTTTCTCGTCTCTTGTGGGATTGCGTGTATCAGGCAAGTTTGATTGAGTTCAGGAAATCGCTGTTGCTCTCCGTCTGCCTCAGCTTGTCAAGTATGAGGTTCAGTGCCCCTGCCTCGTCAACGCCCGCTATTCTCTTCCTGAGAATCCACAAGCGTTTGAGCTCTTCCTCCGGGATAAGCAGTTCTTCGCGCCTTGTTCCTGATTTGGTGATGTCTATTGCAGGGAAAATCCTCTGTTCCGCAAGTTTCCGCGACAGGTGAAGCTCCATGTTCCCCGTGCCCTTGAACTCCTCGTAGATAACGTCGTCCATCCTAGAGCCCGTGTCTGTAAGAGCCGTGCCGATTATCGTGAGGCTTCCGCCTTCCTCGAAGTTCCTTGCTGCCCCGAAGAATCTCTTGGGGAAGTACAGCCCCGACGGGTCAAGCCCTCCCGACAGCGTACGTCCTGACGGCGGAACGGTAAGGTTCGACGCACGCGCCAGCCTCGTTATGCTGTCCAGCAGAATCACAACGTCCCTCTTGGCCTCAACGAGCCTCTTCGCCTTCTCTAGCGCAAGGTTGGCGACGCGTATATGTTCGTCCGACGGCCGGTCGAACGTCGACGCGATTACTTCTCCGTCAATCGAGCGCGCAATGTCCGTAACTTCTTCCGGGCGTTCGTCGATGAGCAGTGCCATGATTATTACGTCGGGAGAGTTCGCCGCGATCGCACGGGCAATACGCTTCAGGAGCGTGGTCTTTCCGGCTTTCGGGGGCGACACGATTAATGCTCTCTGGCCGAGTCCTATCGGCGCAAACATGTCCACAAGGCGCGTGGCGATGTCCTTGCTCTCGTACTCAAGGCTCAGCCTCTTGTCCGGGAAAACCGGCGTGAGCTGGGCGAATATCGGCCTGTTGCGCGAATGCTCAGGGTCAGTAAAGTTCACCGTCTCGACCCGCAGCAACGCTTCATAGTGCTCCTGGTCTCTCGGCGGACGAATGAGCCCCCAGATAACATCGCCGTTACGAAGCCCGAAGCGTCGTATCTGTGAGGCAGAAAGGTACACGTCATTATCCGTCGGGAGCATTCCTTTGGGTCGCAGGAAACCGAAATTCTCCGGCAGAATCTCCAGCGTTCCGCCGCCGAAACGGTAATTCATGCTCTCCGCCTGCGCCTTCAGAATCGCGATAATCACATCATCCTTGCGCATGTTCGCCGGAGCGTTCACGTCAAATTCCTTCGCGAGCTTCCGCAGATCCGCCGCGTTCCGTGCCGACAGCATCGCGTAGGTGTATTTCGGCTTCGGGTGCTGAATCATCTCGCGCCTCCCAGTCCGATACTGCTGGCCTAACGCAGAGGACTCCTCCGGCTCGTCCGCTGTCTCGTCCTGAATGTCTGGCTCTTCGGGCATCATGACCTCTTCAGGTCTGGTATATCCTTCCGTCTGAATCTCCCTCACTTCCTCGCTGAGCTCTTCGGCCGTCATTCCTGACACGGGAGGCATCGCCATCGCCTCGTCCTGCTCCGAATTCCGGGCCGTTGTCCTGCGCACCGTGCGCGTTCTGACTGCGCGGGGCTGTTCTGTCTCTGTGTCTTCTGATTTTCTTCTTGGCATGTACTGTTTCCTTATTGAGTGTATTTGTGTGAAGAGAGGGGAGCAACAGCTTCACTCCCCTCACGGTAAAGCACTAGTTCATCTTGTTGATCAGGCTCAGCATCTCCGGGCTCAAGGATTTATGCTCGCTCCATGCCCTCTCGAGAGGACTGAGCACCAGCTTGTGGTTAATGTTGCCGACCATCATTCCGGACTTGCCGATCATGAGGTTCTCCGTCGCGAAAGCTCCCATCCTCGTCGCAAGCACTACGTCAAACGATGTCGGATGTCCTCCGCGCTGAATGTATCCCAGCACCGTTACCCGCGCGTCATACCCTCCTGCGTCGGCGAGCTGTTCGCGCATCTCTGCGGCTGTCATTACGCCCTCAGCAAGAATGATGAGCGTGTGCGTCTTGTGCTGTGAGTGGGACTGCTTGAGAATCTTCACCAGATTCCCGATGCTCAGCGGCAGTTCGGGAACTACGGCATATTCTGCCCCCGTCGCTACTGCAACTTCAAGCGCGAGAAATCCCGCGTTGCGCCCCATTACTTCGACCACAAAAAGCCTTTCGTGGCTCGAGGCTGTGTCCCTCAGCTTCATGATGGCATCAAGTGCCGTGTTCACCGCCGTGTCGAACCCGATGGTCTCGTCCGTGCCCGTAATGTCGTTGTCGATCGTGCCGGGTATTCCTATCGTCGGGAAGCCCAGATCATGAAGCTCCTTCGCGCCGTGAAACGACCCGTCTCCGCCGATTACTACAAGGCCGTCAATTCCTGCCTTCTTCATCTGCTCGAGAGCTTCCTGCCGGCCTTCGGGTGTCCTGAAACGCTCGCTCCGCGCAGTCCTCAGGATAGTCCCGCCTTTGTGGATTATCCCGCCTACTGCCGCACGGTCAAGGGGCACAAAATCTCCCTCGATGAGGCCTTCATAGCCTCTCATTACTCCGATGCACTCCTTATCGTTGAACATGCACGTACGGGCTACGGCTCTCACTGCCGCGTTCATGCCCGGCGAGTCTCCTCCGCTCGTCAGTACAGCGATACGGTCCATCTTGATCATGGTAACTACACTCTTCCTTTCGTGTGCTGTCTGTATTGCGCAGATATTGTAGCTTATGTTTACTCGGATTGCAGTTCCTCTATCCTGTCGTTTACTTCCTGCGCTTCCTTGTCGAGCTCGTCAAGCTGTTTGCGCAGGGCATCACGATCCGCCTTGAGCTTCTCGCTGCGTTTCAGGAGACGGTCAATCTCGAGCCTGTTTGCCGCCTTGCCTCCGCCTATCTTCGCCCTGTCCTTCGTCAAGTCCCACACCCACGTTATGTCGCCCCTTCCGGACAAAGCGATGCTTATCGAGCTGTTGAAGACGAGGCGCACATCACGCGCACCCTCGAGAACGTCCTTGCCGGTCTTCGGGTCATAGCGCGGAAAGTACACCATTCCGTCGCGCGGGCCGAGAATCCTGAAGTTGAAGCGTTTGTCGTAGTCTATGGGCGTGTACTTCTTACGGCCTACCATCATCGTTACGTTCTTGTCGAACGGGCTCGCGTAAATCGGGATTCCCCTGACGTACATGTCGATGTGGAACGGTATCGACTCGGCGAGGTTGAGGTTCTTCAGGAGCGTGTACTTGTAGTTCTCGGCCTCGTCGGCTGTCCAGAGGTTCTTCTCTGCTTCTGCGGCTATCAGTGCTTCGACGTAATCGTTGGAGTAGTAGGTAGCCTTGAGCTTTATGCTCTGGTCGCCGTCTTTGTCGCTAGCTTCGAGCTCATGAGACCACTGCGCGAGCACAGAGTCAACACGTTCTGCACCAAACGCCGCCGCGCAGAGACACAGCAGCAACACAATCACTGACGCTGAAACTTTATGATTGAGCATCCTCAGAATTTCCTTCCTGTGTAAAAATTTCAGGTGAACTAATTTTGTCCGACTGGTTTGAAAAATTTATGGGGTAATAAAAATTTTGGGCTATTATACAACAAGTTGTTGATGTGTCTAGACAGCAAGATTATTGACTTGCAGTGGGAAAAATGATACTTTACGCAAATCCAATTACGGAGGTTAATATTATTATGGCACTTAACATCACCAAAGCAACAGCAACAGATTCACTGACCATTGCGCTTGACGGCCGTCTCGACACAACTACAGCACCCCAGCTTGAAGCGGAACTCAATGCCTCGATGGCGGGGGACGTGAAGGAACTCGTGTTCGACATGGCGAAGCTGGCCTACATTTCGTCGGCGGGACTGCGCGTGCTCCTCAAGGCACAGAAGACCATGAACAAGCAGGGCAGCATGACGATAAAGAATGCCGGAGCGGAGATTCTGGAGATCTTCGAGGTAACAGGTTTCGACGAGATTCTGAACATCGAGAAGTAGTCTGTATGCTCGACTTCAGGCCGGTAACCCTCAGTGATCGCAGCATGATTGAGGGTTACTTCTCGAAGTGGGGCGGGCATTCTTGCCAGTACTCATTCATGTCGTTGTTCGGAACGCAGGGCATGTTTGGCGACATGGTGTGCGAGAAAGACGATGTCCTGTACTTCCTCCGCACCAAACGCTGTACTTCGTCCGCACGAGCCTACCTGTTCCCTCTTGGGGACTTTACGGACAGGACAGCCCTCCGCAAGGCCGTAATGAATGTACTCGAAGATGCCCACTCACGCAATTTTTCTGCACGTTTCGAGGCAGTCAGCAAAGACGCTGCTGAAGCTGTGCAGGAATTATTTTCCGGGCTTTTCAGGATAGAGCCTTCCCGCGACTATTCAGAGTACATTCACAGACGCTCCAGCCTTGCTGATTATCCGGGCAGCAAGTTCAGTTCGCGGCGTTATGACTACAACTGCTTCTTCAGGCATTACGCCGGCCGTGTTTCTATCTGTCTGATTCGGGAGGAGCATATCCCTGCAATAAGGGAGTTCCAGGAATGCTGGCTGGCTCTCAGGAAGCAGTCTGCGGACTCTCGCCTGAAGGATGAGCTTGATGCTGAGCATGTGGGAGTATGCCGGTGGCTCGATCATTATTCAGAGCTTGGCCTCTCGGGAATAGTTGTGTTCGTTGACGGGGAACTGAAGGGCTACGCTTTCGGATACCGCATGGATGACAGCTATTATGATGTCCTGGTCGAGAAGGGAGATAATGACACGGAAGATATTTACTGCGTTCTTGTCCGTGAACTCGTCAGGAAATGCTGTGCTGACTGCGACTACATCAACAGGGAAGAGGACTGCGGAACTCCGGGCCTGCGGAAAGCGAAAATGTCATACAGGCCTGACTTCATGCTGGAAAAATTCACTATCTGTGAGATTGCCGACAACAAATGAACAAACTTGAAGCTAACGTATTGCTCTTGATGATCTCCATCTTTGATGCAATACAGTACGTCTTTCTGTCGTATGTTCCTGAAGACGTTTCGCACTTTGCGTTCCTGTGCATGACTAACCTTGTGGGGTTCATCATGACGCTGGCGTTTTTCTTCGAAGAACTCTTCAGGCTCGACGCAAAACAGGTTCTCCAGAGCCTTGTACTTGCCGCCGAACTGATGGTGTTTGACATCTTCATGCTTCTCGGCTCGTCAGGCGTTGACCCGACAATGACAGCGGCGGTCATTTCGTCGTACTTCCTGTTCATCGTGATAATCTCTGTCGCGTTTCTTGGCCAGTCCGTCGAGAAGAGCAGCATCGTCGGAATAATAATAGTCTTCATCGGGCTGTTCTTCATCCTTGACATGGACATTACAGGCTTGTGGGACAGGCACATCCTCTACCTCGTGATTGCCGACATCGCTTTTGCGACGTACACAATCACTGTGGGGTATTATGCTTCTGCCTCGAATCCCTCGATCCTGTCGATGGGTCATAACCTGTTCTGCTTCCTGTTTACGCTGATTTTGTGGGTAGGCGAGTCATGGTTCTACAAGATGCCGTTCACTCTTCCTTCGGAGCGTCAATTCTGGGGAATAGTGATCTACATCGGCTTCTTCATACGCGGCTTATATACAGTCATCCAGATTTATGCGCAAAGGTATGTCAGTGCACTCAACACGTCATTAGTTCTCTCGTCAGGAATAGTTATCACTATGGCAGTATCTCCCGTTCTCTCTGCGTTGTTCAGCACAGAACCTGAGGTCATAACTCCATACAAGATAATCGGCAGCGTAATCATGGTGGCCGGGCTTCTGACTACCGAGCCGGAATTTGTCAGTACAGTGAGGAAAATGTTCCATGCAGGAAAGAAAGTTTCACGATAAAATCAAGCTCCTAGTTCTGTCGTGCTTGGCGTATATTCTTCTTGATGTCCCTGTAAGAGTAACGGAGTTCTTCCCCATCAATGCCGGTCTGAAGAGTTTTCTGCCTTCAACGCTCGGACTGTTTTTCGGGTCTTGGGGAATCGCAGGGTGCTGTGCAGGCAGCATTGTCCCTTCTGCGGTGATGGGCGTGTCATGGAGCGATGCAGGTTATGAGTGTTTCTGCATAGTAGTGAACGGGCTCGTTATGTGGCTCGGCTGGCACATATTCTCGCGTTCTCACACGGTGCATTTCAAGTCCGTCCGCAAATACATAATCTATTCCGGGCTGTGTGCGGTGTCGTCTGCATTGTGCCTTGACACGAAATATTCTCTGTCGTACTTTGCGGCAGAGATGATTGTAGGCCTGCCCATCAATATCCTCTTGTCCGGGCCTCTCGCTGTTGAGCCTGTAGTTCCGCCTTTCTGCAGCGTAAAGGATGACGCGGCGTTCTCGCTGTTCTCTGACCCCGAAAGCCTCGAAAGCGCGAATGAAGTACTAGAGCTGACCGGCGAGAGCAAGGGCTTGGGCATGAAGCGGATGTTCGAGATAGAAAGCTGTATTGAGGAGATGTCCATACGCATCTTCAAGGCACTGCCAGAAGCGGAGATAAGAGTCCGAATAAACTACAGCGACGCAATATCTATGAGGCTGAGCTATGAGGGCAAAATGTATAACCCGTTCGTGATCTCCAAAGGTGATGACGTTCTGGGCATGATGAGCCTGAAGATAATCAAGCACAGAGCTTTGCGGGCATCTTACGGCTATTCAGGCGGAGAGAATAACATTCACGTAGTAGTGTAAAGGAGAGGTACAGGCATGGAGTCCAAGAAAGTGCTCAAACGGCTGCCGATACGCAAGAAGATTCAGCGTATGGTGATGGCAATATCTATAGCTGCGTTAATCGTAACGAGTTCAGCCGGAATAGTCAGCATGATGCGTATTCAGGGAGACAGCGAGTCTGCATTGATTCATCAGATGGAGCAGAACCTCAGGACGATAATTGAGGACAAAGCCCGCTTTGCGGATTCCGAACTCAGCAAGTACGCAGGTTATCTTCTGAACTGTGCAGAATACGCCCGGGACCTCTACAGGAATCCCTCGAACTATGCCGCAAAGAATGTCCGTCCTCCATTGATGGAGAATGCCGGAGTGTTCGCGATGCAAAGATTCCTCGAGAATCCCGACATTTCGTTTGAGGCAGTCAGCGATGAAGTAACTTTGCTCGGGAATCTTGAGCAGGTCTTCGATCCGATAATCCGGCACAACAGCAGCATAGTTACGACGATATACGCGGGAACTAAGCGCGGAGTCATGGTCGACTATGATGCGCAGTCAGAGCTGGCAGAAAATGTTGAAGGCACGGAACAGTATTACGCTTTCTTCTCGTACGACTGGTATCATGAGCCGATGAACACAGGAAAGACATATTTTTCTGCGGTCTATTGGGACGAGTACAGGGACAAGCCGGTATTAGCCTGTGCTGTTCCGTTCTACGATGCTGAAGGCGAATGCGCCGGAGTCATCGGGATGGACATACAGGTAGCAGACATATACAGCGAGCTTGTGAATATCGATTTGGGAGAAGGAGCGCAGGTATTTCTTGCCGACCAGAAAGACAGAATCATAGAAGGGTACGACAGCAAGGGCAGCAGCAGGACGTTATTCGACGATACCGATGCGAACGAACAGATATTGTCTGACATTCTGGCGCGGAAGACGGGAATAGCCTTGTCCGATAACGGCATATACTACGCATACACACCGATCAGCATGACGGACTGGAAGCTGTGCGTGAAAATTCCCGAGAGCACGATACTGTCGCCTGTACGTTCGGTGAACCGCACTATCATCATGACAATGCTTATGTTCACTGCAGCGTTTGCCCTGATAATAGTGATCGTGATTATTACGGCACGGAAGTTCTCAGCAAAGCTCACCTCGCCGATAGTTGCGCTGGACCGCGATGTCTCCAGGATAAGCTCCGGCAATCTCGATCACCGCGCCGAAATCCGCACCAACGACGAGATAGGCGACCTTGCCCAGAGCTTCAACACGATGGCGGCATCCCTCAAGGACTACATCAAGAACTTGGCCGCTGTTACCGCTGAGAAGGAGAGAATCGGTGCAGAGCTCAACGTTGCGACGCAGATTCAGGCGGACATGCTCCCGAAGATTCTGTCGCCGTATCTGGGACACAAAAAGTTCGAGCTCTACGCGACGATGAACCCAGCAAAGGAAGTAGGCGGAGACTTCTACGACTTCTTCCTGATCGACGACGAACATCTCGGGCTGGTTATGGCTGACGTTTCGGGGAAGGGAGTACCTGCGGCACTGTTCATGGTTATCGCGAAGACGCTCATCAAGAACCGCGCGATGATGGGGGGAACTCCACGCGAGATTCTCGCCGACGTGAACAACCAGCTGTGCGAGGGCAACGAAGCTGACCTGTTCGTAACGGTGTGGCTGGGGATTCTGGATCTGTCTACAGGAAAAGTTATCGCCTCGAATGCAGGCCACGAGTACCCGGCAATCTGCAGGGCAGGAGGAAGCTACGAACTCTTCAAGACGAAGCAGAGCCCGGCCGTCGCGACAATGGAGGGCTTGAGGTTCAGGGAGAGCGAGTTCACGCTGAATCACGGAGACAGCCTCTACGTGTACACCGACGGAGTGGCTGAAGCGACGAACATACACGACGAACTTTACGGCACGGACAGGATGCTCGAGGTTCTCGACGAGACGCATGGCATGACCGCGCAGGAAGTCCTGTCGCACGTGAAGCAGAGCGTCGACGAGTTCACGGGGGAAGCTCCGCAGTTTGACGACATAACGATGCTGTACCTGAAGTTCACGGGAGGTGAACATATGCATGAACTTGAAGTAGAAGCGGCAACCGAGAGGCTTGATGAGGTGCTGAATTTCATTGACGGGCATCTCGAGGAATGGGGCTGTCCGATGAAGACGCAGACGCAGATAAACATTGCGGCGGAAGAACTCTTCGTGAACATCGCGCACTATTCCGGCTCTGAGACGGCAAGAATCACCGTCGCCAAGAATGGCACTGACGCAGAGATAACCTTCACGGACAGCGGGACTCCCTACAACCCTCTGGAGAAGCCTGACCCTGACATAACGCTTAGCGCGGAAGAACGGAGCATCGGCGGGCTGGGGATCTACATCGTGAAGAAGAGCATGGACTCGGTGAGCTATGAGCACAAGGACGGCAAAAATGTGCTGACAATCCGCAAGAACATCGCGTAGGCGCAATCTTTGCAATGAACGGGTTATTATGTTATTCTAGCTTGCATCCAAAAATTTTACACACAACACACATAAAGGAGGAACTTGTCGGATTATGGGACTTCGTACTATAGAAGAGCTTTGTGCGGAGCTTGCCGAGAAGCGTACTTCTGCACAGTCCGGCGGCGGGAAAGAAGCCGTTGACAAGCAGAAGGCCAAAGGCAAGGGTACAGCCCGCGAGAGACTGGCACAGCTTCTTGATCCGGGTTCGTTCGTAGAGATCGACGAGTTTGTTACGCACAGGTGCACCAACTTCGGCCTTGAAGAGAGGAAGCCTCTCGGGGACGGGGTAGTAACCGGCTGGGGCACAATCGAGGGACGCAAAGTCTTCGTGTACAGCCAGGACTTCACGGTGTTCGGCGGGTCATTGGGCGAGAAGCACGCGGACAAAATCTGCAAGGTTATGGATATGGCTATGCAGATGGGATGCCCGGTAATCGGCCTCAACGACTCGGGCGGAGCGCGCATTCAGGAAGCACTTGACGCGATGAACGGCTACGGAAAGATCTTCAAGCGCAACACTCTCGCCAGCGGAGTAATCCCGCAGTTCAGCGTGATACTTGGCCCTACAGCCGGAGGAGCGGTGTACAGCCCTGCACTCACTGACTATATCTTCATGGTTGACGGAGAAAGTGTAATGCACATCACCGGCCCTGAAGTCATCAAGGCAGTAACGGGCGAGGCAATCACCGGCGAGGAGCTCGGAGGAGCAGAAGCACACAACACCAAGAGCGGAGTAGCGCACTTCGAGGCGAAGGACGAGGCAGAGGCATTCGCGCAGGTTCGTAAAGTTCTGTCGTACCTTCCGCTGAACAACCTTGACGACGCACCCTTCAAGCCCACAGCGGACAGCCCTGACCGTGCAGACCCTGAACTTCGCGGAATAGTTCCCGTCAACCCCAATAAGGGCTACGACGTTCACGAGGTGATTACGCGCGTGCTTGACGACGGAGAGTTCACGGAAGTGCAGGCCGGATGGGCAAAGAACATCGTTATCGGCTACGGACGCATCGGCGGGCGTGCTGTGGGAATCGTCGCGAATAACGCAGACGTTCTTGCGGGATGCCTCGACATTGACGCTTCGGACAAGGCTTCACGTTTCGTGCGCCACTGCGACGCATTCAACCTCCCGATAGTTACATTTGTCGACGTTCCCGGCTACCTGCCCGGCGCAGACCAGGAACACAACGGCATAATTCGTCAGGGCGCAAAGATGCTCTACGCTTACAGCGAGGCCAGCGTCCCGATGGTAACGGTCGTGATGCGCAAGGCTTACGGCGGGGCATACATCGCGATGGGCAGCAAGTCGCTCGGTGCTGATGTGGTTCTGGCGTGGCCTCAGGCAGAAATCGCGGTCATGGGTGCTGAAGGTGCCGCAAGAATCGTCTTCAAGAAGGAGATTGACGGCGCGACTGACCCCGGCACGAAGATGCTCGAGAAGATCGACGAGTACCGTGAGGCGTTCGCCAACCCCTACAGAGCCGCAGAGAGGGGATATGTTGACTGCGTGATACTTCCTGAGGAGACGCGCAAATGTGTGTGCATGGCACTTGCGGCAATGGAGAGCAAGCGCGAGACACGTCCGGCCAAGAAGCACGGAGTAATTCCGCACTAAAGGAGGTTGAAGGATAATGCATTTCGAGGGAATAGCAGGAGCAATTAATGTAAGCATCGTAGCATTCTCGATAGTGTTCGGAGTACTGTTAGTGCTCACGGGAGTAATCTACGGAATGAGGCTGTTCGCTGGCGGCACGGAAAAAAAAAATGATGTAGCTCCCGCCAAGCCTTCAGCCTCTCCAGCCCCCAAGCCTGTACTGACGAAGGCATCTTCTGCGGATAAAGCGAAGATTGTTGCGGCGATCACTGCGGCTATAGTGGAGTTCACGGGGAGCAGTGATTTCCGTATCCTGTCAGTTACGCCTGAGGTTCAGGGAATGAACGGCGGGGATTACTGGACGAGAAGATGGAAGGCGGCGGGAATGCTTAATCTGAACGCAAACAGGCTGACCCGCAAGTGGAACTAACAACAACGAAGGGAGAATAAGAATCGTGAGCAATAAATACAGAGTAATAGTAGACGGCACGGCCTACACTGTGGAGGTCGAGGCACTCGGGGCGGGCGCGGCTCTTCCTGCACCTGCACCGGCGGCAGCTCCTGCACCGGCAGCAGCTCCTGCGGCGGCACCTGCACCTGCACCGGCGGCTGAAGCTCCTGCGGCTCCTGCACCTGTTGCGGACGACGCAATGACGGTTACGGCACCGATGCCCGGAAAGATTCTCAGCGTCAAGGTCAACGTCGGAGACAGCGTGAACAGCGGAGACCTTGTGCTGATGCTCGAGGCCATGAAGATGGAGAACGAGGTCTTTGCGACGGCTTCAGGGAAGGTTACGGAGATCCGCGTGAAGAGCGGAGACAGCGTGAGCACCGGAGATATTCTGCTGGTTATCGCGTAACAGAGAGAGTAACTTTGTCCCTCCTGCTGAAACGATGCGGGAGGGATTTATTTGGTCTGTGAAAGGCTGAGGTTTGTGCCTGTCGGGAACAGCTCTGCCCGTAGCTGAACGTATTCAGGGCGTGATGACAACAGCCGCTCGTACAAGTTCCTCTGTTCTGTCTTGAGCCGTATCAATGCCAGCAGAATTTCCGAGCTGGTGTCAAAGTCTGGAATACTCAGCACTTCATCAGTACGATCAAGTTTGTTGCGAGCCAAATGACTACAGAGTTCTTCCCAGACATCCGGGCGTGCAAAAATCCCCGTGAATAATTCTCCATCATAAATGATGTGAATGGTTATGCCTGTGCCAGCTTCTGCCTCTGCACGTTCAAGGTAGTACTTCCTGTTCTTCCTGAGGCTGCCGTCAATGAACCACATAACCGCGTTGATTTCGCAGTCAGGGTGTTTCTCCTGCAATGCCAGATACTTTAAACGGAAGTTGTCATACTGCCCGCGCTTCTTCGTGCTGTCGTGGTCATCACGAATCTTTTGCTCAATCAGGTAAACCGCTCTTCCTTTCCTGAAAAGCTGGTCTGCCTCGAGGTTATTCGATATGTGCTTATCAAGGTTCTCATAACCCATTTCGGATATATACCACGTGATTAAGTCTTCCATGAAGTCGCCGAACTTTATTTCTCTGCTCTGCGTAACATTCTGGATTAGTTTTGTTTTGGCGTTGCTGACACGGAATATTCCCGTGTATCTCTGAGGATTCCTTATGACCGTTATAAGCAGTTCGTAGCAGAAATCATCATCAGACTTGATTTTAGCGTTAAGTTCATCAGCAAAGTCTTCGTAATTCTTCATGATGCTAAAATTATAGCAACACTTTCATTAATTTTACGAGGAGGTTTTCATTAATGTGCGATACAATCATTAACGGCGAAACCATCAGCGAGATGCAACAGCTACCCGACCAGTACGTAGACCTGATATTCGCCGACCCTCCTTACTTCATGCAGACCAGCGGCATCCTTAACAGACCCGAAGGCTCGGAGTTTCAGGGCTGCTCGGACGACTGGGACAAGTTCGCCTCCCTCGCGGACTACGCAGACTTCTCCAGAAAGTGGCTTGCAGAATGCCGCAGACTCCTCAAACCCTCCGGCTCAATCTGGGTCATAGGCTCTATGCAGTGCATCTACACTCTCGGAAGCGTAATGCAGGAGCTCGGTTTCTGGTTCATCAACGACATAATATGGCAGAAGTCAAACCCAGTCCCGAACTTCAGAGGTTCACGGCTCAACAACAGCCACGAGACTCTAATCTGGGCAGTCAGGGACAAGTTCTCCCGCTACACCTTCAACTACAAGACAGCCAAGCACCTCAACGGCGGAAAACAGCTTGGCTCAGTGTGGACGTTCCCTGTCTGTGCTGGAAGAGAGAGGCTCAAAGGCTCAGACGGGAAAAAGCTCCACAGCACCCAGAAGCCCCAAGCCCTGCTGGAACGCATAATCGCAATCTCATCACGTTTGGGGGATGTCGTGCTAGATCCTTTCGGCGGAACAATGACCACCGCGGCGGCGGCCAAGAAACTCGGGCGCAGGTACATCATGATAGAGAGAGAGAAACTCTACTGCGAACACGGAGAAAGACGGCTCAATGCAGTAAGCTTTGAGGACTCGGAGATTGCCCGCGCAGACTTCGACCTCAAACCTATGCGCGTAACTCTGTCGGAGATGATTGACGCGGGAGCTTTCACTGTCGGAGAATCTTTCTGCCTCAAGGACGGGACTCCGTGCGCACAGCTCAGAGAAGACGGAAAATTGATGTATCACGGTGAAGTTCTCGACATCCACACCTGCGCGGCACAGGCAAAGAATCTCAAGGCCTCGCGCGTCAACGGCTTCGACGTGTGGCACGTAATCAGAGACGGCGAAATTATCAGCATCTCGTCAATCCGCGAGGAACTAAGGGCATCCCTCACGCCAAATGCCTGACGCAGATACACCTGCTCCCTTCAGAATACGCTTTGTTCACAGCCTGCGACAGACAGAACCGCAATTCCCTGAAGTTTCCCGGAAAGTCCTTGCCCTCTATGTACTCTATCGCATCAAGGCTTATCCTCTCAGCTCTGCGCTTCCCGTCCGGCGAAGCAGGGTTAATCCTCGCATCCTGCAGCACCATGCTGATTAACAGACGTATATCCTGCTTCCTCTCGCGCAGTGCAGGTATCTCTATCACGTGCTCAAACCTGTTCACTATGTCCTTCCTGAATGACGGATCGTGCCTAACATCCCTGTTCGTCGCGGCTATCAGTATGCACGGAACGCAAACCGGCCTGTCCATTCCGCGCGGCAGAACGTTTCCATTGTCCATGTATGTCAGAAGGCGCGTCTGAATCTCCGCATCCATGTCCCCAATCTCGTCCAGAAACACAACTTCACCGCAATGTTCTATGAATATTCCCAGCCTGTCAGTTATTGAGCCGGTGTACGAACCTTTCACCGAACCGAACAGAACCGCATCAACAGAGTCTTTAGTGTAGGAGGCAATGTTTATCTTCGTAAGGGGACGGTTGTGCATTATCACGCTTGCGGCGGCTGTGGCAAGGAGAGTTTTTCCGCACCCTGTCTCTCCGAGTATCAGCATTGACGGCACGCGGGCATTTTTCCCGAAACCGAAGCCGGAGAGTTCCGAGAGACGCTCGGACATCGTGCTGCTCCTGAAGTGCTGCGAGCGTACCTTGCGGAGTTCGGGCGTGTCTATGTCGAGGACGGCATCCTTGTACCGCCGGGCCATCAGCTGCATTGACGGCGAAGAAAACAGGCTGACGAAATCAGTACTGCACCCAGAGTCCAGCTTTGCCTTCCAGTCTGTGGGCTTGGACAAATCTTCCTCGTGAAGCCCGGCCTTCTTCCTCAGCACCTGACGAAGAATCTTCTTGAACACTCCGGCAAATTCACCGAAGTCCTCAGGGTCTCTGCCCTCACCTAACAGCTTGGCCAGCCTGAAGACTCCCATAACGTTGAACACAGGGTTCATCAAGACATTGTTTATATCACTGCTCCAAACGTCGGAAGATAGGATTATCAGTGCTGGCACGGGCTGCATGGACTCTTTCTCGGCGGGACTTATCCACTTGAAGCTGTTGTGCGACGGGTCGCCTATTATCAGGTCTGCTTCCGTTATGTCCGACTTCCTGATTTTCCCGCTGAACGCAAAAAATTCCTGCTTCCCTCCGGCCTTCAGACCCTCCAGAATCTCACCCAGTAATGCCTTGAACTGTCGGCGTTCCTCAACCTGCGCGCTCATGTCATACGCGTAGCACACCCTCACATCAATATCATTCATGACTGCCCTCCTGCTGTTTCTCGAGCCACTTCTTCCAGCCCCCGAGCCTCTTGCGCTGCATTACTGTCGGATCATCGTTGTACGAGAAATTTACGGTTTTGATGCCTAATCCCCGCCCGCGTGATTTCCTGCGGCCGTCGTCTTCTGCGTCGTCCTCGCGTCCGAAGTTCTTTGCGCAGAAAGTGTTGATATTGCGGGCAAACTCACGCAAGCCTTCAGGAAGCCATTTCTTGCAGTTCCGCCAGTCCAACGGATTCGGTTCGGGGTGATGCTCGAGCTCGCGGGACAGCCACAGATACTCCAAGTGTTCAGGCAGAGGGATTGAGCCTCCTTCCGGCTGTTTGCCCTTGCCCCTTCCCGCACGGAATTTCCCCAGCGGCAGAACCTGCCCCCCGCAGACTATTCCGACCGTCTTAAGGGTGTCCATCCATCCGCCGCCTTCATCATCCTGCGTGAAGAATCCCCGAAGGCTCAGCAGTAATTCTTCCGGCTTCCGGCCGGGAAACTCGCGCGACAAGAACCCCAGCAATAACTGAAGCCTTCTCCTGAGGTATTCGCGCGGAGGGAGCTTCGAGCTTGGCCGGTAGTACAGGGCTGACCACAATATCTGGTCTCCGCAAAGCATCCAGATCGGGATTACTGACTTGCGCCGGAAATCTTCATTGTCATTTCCGGTTTCGTCGTCAGAATGATATTCGTCCTCGTAGTCTGTCGGGTCTTCCGGCTCAAAATCTATGTCGTCCTCAGGGTCAAGTTCCGGCTGTTCAAGTGCTGTGTTGTCCGGCATGTAATCTGTCCCGCCGAACGATAAACGCTCAATGTTGCCGGTACGTTCGCGTTCTGTCTGTGAATGCGTAAGAATTTCCGGCATTACTCATCTCCTCCTTCCCACAGAAGACGGCTCTTTATGCCTGACAAGTCATCACTCTTCGCACCTTTGCGCAATGACCGCAGAAGCAGCGATACCCTCTCGCCCGCAAGTTCGGACAAGAACCCTGTATCCTGCTTTGTGTACGCCGCCTCAACCTCGAAATGTATAAGTGCCTGCTTCATGTTAGACGAACGGCAGAGAATAGCAGTGATTGTGTCGCTGAGAGTGTGCTTCTTCATCAGGACACCCTGCACCTGCTTCACCGTAACTTCATCCGGCGTGCTTCCTCCGACATCGTGAAATTTCTTCATTGCGAGCTGAGTGCCTCTCTCGCCGATTGCCTGTGCCGCAGTCAGCCCCGCCGCAAAACCTTCACGCACCGGCCCTGGCCTTCTGTACGGCCTTCCTGCAACATCAGCACCGTAACACGCCGAGCACACGTGCCCTCTTCTGCGTTCCTTGCAGGTCAGCGGCGAACGAACTATCACGGTCTCCCCCGCCTTCAGCCTCTCGGTTACAGCCTCAACGTCAAGGCACTCACTCTCTCCGGCCAAGACTCTGCCCCACAAGACGCGTGGAAAATCAGCTTCAGGCATTGCGACTCCGTCAACGTACAGCTTTCCGTCCTTGTACGAGACCTCAAGCCCCTTCTTTGTCCCGCAGTCAGGAATGCTCACGGTGTATTCGTAGAGCTTTTCTGCTAGAAGACGGGAGAGATACCCAGCCTCAGCAACGGATAACTTCTTCTGTGCCATCGAGTAGCGCGACGGGTAGCTGTACATGAACAGTTCATCATCGCTCAAGCCCTCCCAGAGGTTACCGGCTATGTATTCCTTCTTGAAGCTGTCCTTGTCGTCAATGCTCAGCCCGTCCTTGTCCGTGTCGGGCTCGTCCTTCATCATGCTTATTTTGCCTATAGGGCTTGCCGTCCTCTCGCAGTCCATAGGGCTTAACGTCGCCGCACCGTAGGACTCCCGCATCACTTGTGCCTGAAGCTCCTGCAGTGTTCTGCTCCTCTCCTCGAAGCTCAGAGGTGCTATATCGCTCAGTACTTCATCCAGGTGTTCAGAGAACTTCCCCGTACCCTTCCAGCCCAGCGCAATGTCTTTGCCGGAAGCCAGCGCAGGTTCGCCTGTTCCTACGAGACCGGGATTATTGATGACCGAGAAGGGGCGCAAGTCCTTAGCGTCGTCATACGGAGGCAGAAAGACAGCCATTGTGTCGCCGTCAAAGTCCGCGTTGAAGCCCGGCGTAACCATCGGAGGAATGCCTATTACTGGAAATTCCCAGCACCTTAACCTGAAGGACTGTACGCTGTGGCGGTGAAGGCTGGGCTGACGTATCATGAAGCACCACAGCTCCCCCTCAGCACTTTTCAGGAACTCGTCAAACTCTCCCGCCAAGTTACGGGCTTCGTCTCTGCGTTCGTCGTAATCGTTGAAGATTCTTCTGAGCGCGTCAAAATCCCGTACTCTCTCGGGAAGTCTGCATACATAGTTAAAACTGTAGCCGTCAAGAAGCTCGATTAACATTGCGGCTGGGATAAATGCTTCATGAAGCATCAATGACGGTTCAGGGACAATTACTGCTCTCCCTGAATGGTCATAACGCCGCCTAGCAAAATAACTTCTCGGCAGTCCGTTTTTGCCCGAAACAATCTTCATCAAACCTTCATGATAATCCGCGAGAGCTTTTGCCCTCCTGAAATCTGAACCGTTCATGCAGAACTGCAGGAGAAGCCTCGACATGTCCCAGCCCCTGATTATGTCGGGTTCAGCGTGAATGCTGCCGTCAGGGTTGAAGAAACACTCATCCTTCAGGACAGCGTCAAGCCTTCGTGCCGTGTGCCCGTCCTTGAGCCTGCTGCGTATGTCTTCCGCCAATGCCCTGCACGAGATTTCACCGTCCTTCTTGCCGGATTTTATGCGTATGCAGAAGGGCTCGCTCCCATCACGGACTGATGCCCATTCCACCGGCTCGCGTTTGAGCCCCGCATCATCCTCATCATTGCGCGCACGGAACTCAAGCCCCGAGTCTGTCTCCGTCATGATTACGCCCAGAGAACGCAGGGTTTTTCTGAGGAGCTCCCGAGTCGTAGCGAAATTCCCGGTGTAATTCCTGCGCATGTCAGAGAGGATTTCTCCCGCACCATGACTCAGAAGAGACCAGTTCTCCATCTCGCCCATCCGCTGCCCGGTCAACGCTCCGCACTGCAGGGGCTGGCCGGTTAGAGAGCTGTACGGGACATCCCTTCCGCCGCGAGCCTGCAGCTTCTTCCACGCGTGATGGTGAAGACGGCAGAAGTACTGCCACCCCGCGAAAGCCTTTGTGTCTTCGTGCCCCTCACGCGTAACCTTGAACAGCCCGGACTCGTCGCACCCTGTTTCCGCGAGAAACTCACCGAGACGTTCACGGAAGCCCGGTATTTTGTCAAGAGGCTCATTCTTTATGTCTATGTCCTCATCATCAAGAAACTCCTCCAGCTCCGCGCCACCTTTAAGTGCGAGCAGTGAATGTATCATCTCCCAGATCTGCCCGAGATTCTTTCGGCCAATCACCGACGCAGGAGAGATAATCAGCTCGGCGGGCAAAACTTCATCCTTGAAGTGAACATGAGGCATAAGCTCATCAGGAAGTATCTTCGTAACAACTCCCTTGTTGCCGTTCCTGCCGGTAAGTTTGTCGCCGAGCCCCATTCGCCGGACAACGCGGAAATTCCACGACACGGACAGTTCTGCTTCGTAGCTCTTTGCGTCCTTGTCGCTTCTGCCCGAGTCTCCTGTTATTGTGCACTTCACCTTCACGCTCTCGAGGATGCCGGGCGAGTGATGCCGGTATCTTTCCCGCCACTCCAGCTGCCTGCCGTCGCGGTAAAACTTCACGCGCGGTTCAGGGAGAAGGTCGCCGTAAATGCACTTTCTGCCCCCAGCGTCTCCGAACAGTCCGGCCAAGTCCTGAGCTTCAAGGTCAGTTATGCCAGCCTCCTCCAGCTCCTGCTTCATCAGCACAACGTCGAAGACGCGCGAATACCTGTAATGTCCTTCAGGGATGCACAGCCTTTCAGCGAGCGATTCGGAGATGACTATTCCATCTTCGTACGTGTACCCGTCGAACGGCATAATCACCGTCAGAGCGTTCAAGCCGAGATAGGGGAAAAACCTTCCCGCCTTCTTGTTCCTGTTGAACACGGGAAAACCGCTCATCGCTTCGCCCTCATAACATCCCGGCACTATCGGGGCTTCTGCTCCAGCTGTTCCTGTTTCTGCCTGCTTCATGTTCTTGCCGCCCATCATGAGACGCGGGCCGTCCGTGTGGTTCGGGTAAGGTATCAGCCCCACAGCCGCAGAGAGCATAGCCCTTCCCGCGCGGATTGTACCTTCACTTATCGAGGCATCGGCAGCAAGCGTGAGCTGAAGTCCTGTACGTTTGGACTCGGGAGTCTGGAAGGGGCATAACCTGTTTCTGTGCGATTTATGCGGGATTCTGAGGCGGCCTAATGTTCTTGCGGGCCAGTCTATGAGAACCTGACGTTTGGCTTCGAGTTCAAGCAGAGGGTTAGCGTCCTCGCTTGGGGCATCCGGCGCAAAACCTGCGGACTTCCGTGCTCGTGCGCTGGTGAAAAACGCGTTCAGCCCTGCTTCAAGCCTAATGAAGTTATCGAGCGTGCATTCTCCTGATGCCTTGATGTCCTCCGCAAAACGTTTCCACTTCTCGCAGACATCACGAAGCCACGAAGACCCCGCGAAGCTGCCTTCAGCGTCAAGGTCAGGGGACAGATTCAGAGCATGATTGCCGGGCGCGAACTCGGGACGGCGGAAGATGCTTCCTGCGGTGTACGTCCTTCCGCTCAGTGCGTCCCTGACGATGCACGAATTTCCGTCGCTCTCAGGCAGAAGCCACCGTAGCAGTAACTTATCCTCCGTGCCGTACTTGGCCGCAAGACCGGCGAACTCCTGCCCCGCAAGCTCAAGCACAAGAAGCGTACTCCCTCCGTCCGTCGAAAAACTAATCTCCCTTGCGTCAATACCTGATGCTTTCCGAACAACTGCTATAACCTCATCAATATTCATGCTCTGCCTCCTACAGGTTCTGCGAGAAACTCAGGGAAGCCCCGCAGTACTTCTTTCACCGCCTCGTACTCCTTTCTGATGTCATCAGATATGCTCAAAGCTGCTTCTGTGTAACCATCTACTTCATCATTCGGAAAAACGTTAATAGTGATTGTGTTATCTTTCTCATTCATTGAAGGCAGGACGAACCTTATGCACTTGTGCTTGCTGAAATGATTATGCTGCTCTTTCTTGAACGCAAGACGATTCGCGAGGGACAACGCCATAAATTTAGGGAGTGCCTCAGCCTGTACCTTCCTCCATGTACGATGCTCCTCCTTAAGTTCCGTCAATCCCGCAAACACATCCTCATAAATCCCGCTGATTTCTCCTTCTGCGTCGAGCACCCTGATTTTCTCCCTGAGTCCGGCGGGCAGAAAACGCATGAACCCTTCAAGCTCAGCGCGTACCATTCTTGCTTCGTCAGCACTCCGTTTGTTCCTGTAGTCCAGATACTCGGGGCTTATGACTCTGTCTGACTGAACGTCGCACCCGTCAAGAATCCTGAGCAGTGCCGTAACCCACAGTAGCTTCTGCACGTCCTCCGCACCTTCTGCTCTGTCCTGAAGAGGCCTCAAAGTCTCCGTGAACTTCTCCTCTCCGAACAGCAGATAACCAGCCTGAACTATGCGCTTCTTCGGGGACGATGTTTCGCCGCCCGCGAGCACGGTGTAGCCTCTGTGATGCGCGGCAATGAGGGGCACGAAACGTTCAAGGACTTCACGCTTCGGGTTTCTCTCTCCGAAGTAACGTTCTGGAGTTCTCCCCAAAACTTCACCCGTCAGAAGGTGATGGAGCTCTCTCACTGCTGAGGGGAACAGTCCGAGCGGGAAGATGTCTGCGCGTTCAATGCTGTCATCAGGAGCTAGAACTGGATAAGACAGCGCGGTGTGTCCTATGTCGTGAAGGTATATCGACGCTATGAGCAGGGCTAAGGGCTTCGGGTCATCGCGTGTGAAACCTATATCCTGCATTCTGTCTCCTGCACAGCGGAAAAGGCTTGCGGCGAGTTCCATTAGACGCTTTGAGTGCCGACGGCTGTGCTCTACTGTTTCGGGTATCTGGTCTCCTAGCCAGAGATTGGCCCAGTTCTTCACCAAAAGATTTTGGAGGTAGTCTGCCCATTCGTCTCCGTCCCGGCATTCACGCAGACGGTTGAAGAGGTATTCTCCTGTGCCGTAGGGTTTTACGCGGGCTTGATTGTAGCTGTCGAGGAGTGCTCCGGCTAACTGCTTGGAGTCCTTTACCCACTGCGGGAGTGCCTCTGTGTTGGGGGCGGCGTTGCTGTGAATGGCTTTGAGCATGTTGATTTCCTCGTCCATTCTGGCATAGGCATAACCCAGAGGGAGGCTCATAACCTCGTATGCTTCCGAAAATTTCTTCTCAAACGAGTACAGGCACGGCAGAGAATGAAGCTGAGCATAGAGCATCGCGAACCCCGCAACGGACTTGAAGCCGCCTGTTGAGCAGATGATGACTTCGCGGCCTTTGCTGCCTTCACGTTCTATAAGCTCGTCGAACTTCCCGAATAGGTTTGCAACGGTAGAGAGGAAGTCTTCTCTGTTGTCGACAAGAAGAGGCAGGGGGATTGTTTCTCCGTCGATGAGGGTGATATTGCTGTAGAGTGGGTGAAGGTGCTCGAGACACAGGAGGGTAACTTTGGCGGTGAAGATTGAGTCTTCTACCTGCGACGGAAGCATAATCACTTTCAGGCGGTCAATGTCATGAGCTTTGTCCTTGAGCCAGCGCAGTATGGTCTGTAATTCCGCGCTCGGGAAGAACTGCGAGCCCCCGAAGTTCGCATCATTCATTGCGTCATGATGTCCCTGCGGGTCAGACATGAGCTCGATCATCGGGACTCTTTCGCCGTCTTTGCCGGGAATGCTGAGGATAGCCTGAAGGATTGATGCATCATCCTTTTCGTCGAGAGACTTGCAGCTTTTGAGGTAGGATGCTGAAGTCCCGGTAGTACATATCATGAGAATATCTCTGCCCATTAAGCTGGCACTTCCTTAACTGTAATGTGTAATGGATATGTGTATTGTACCTTAAAACGCATTTATTTGCATTTTCACCAAAACTTCCAGTAATTTTTACGGAAGCTGAAATCAAGGAGGAATGATGAATGAAGATGCTGGAGAGCGGCGGTCTGATGACGGGTGGGGATGACGGCGGGCTTGGCGATATTATTGCTGAGCTGGTGAAGATTATCATCAAGTGGTAGGGAGGAGGAGTCTGGATGATGGGGATTAGGGTTGTGCGTGTGATTAATGATTGTGATGTTCTGGGCTGTGAGGCTGAGAGGACGAGGGAGAAGCGTCGGGGAGGTGGGAGGTCAAAAGAAGTCAGGGAAGCCTGAGGAGGTCGACTCCTCAAAAGTCAATTTTACGATGCAGACGTGGTGAGGGTTTAGGTGGTGTTTGGGGACTACGTATTGACCAATGCGCAGAACTGCTGAGCGAGGAATTGAGTTTTTCTCGAGAGCGACTCACGGTGTGCCGGAAGAGGTTTGCGGGAATGGTGCGGGTTTATGGATTTGGCGATGAAGAGATTGCGTAATTCGTGCAAGAGTGCTAAAATCACGAACACAGTAACGGGGCAGGGTGCGAAGAGTTACCGAACCTTCCTTAGAGGAATTGAAACCATGTCACGGAAACTGTTGGCGCGCAAGCACTTTGTCGTTACCGAACCTTCCTTAGAGGAATTGAAACTGATCTTCTCGACTGCTGGCTTGTCGAACTGCTCGAGTTACCGAACCTTCCTTAGAGGAATTGAAACTCGTTGCGTCGACAACGACCTCACTCCTACAATGTTACCGAACCTTCCTTAGAGGAATTGAAACCAGACGTTTGGCTGCCCTTCTGCGTACTTTGTACGGTTACCGAACCTTCCTTAGAGGAATTGAAACTCCGCGTCCACGACGATCTCGCTCTTGCAGTACATGTTACCGAACCTTCCTTAGAGGAATACTTACATTCTCTTGCTATTTCCCAACACATAACACAACATCAAGGAGGCATCCCCTTGCTCGAGCTCATTATGTCCCCAGACAACCTCAATGCCGCCTTCGCCAAAGTCTCCCGCAACAAAGGCGCACGCGGCATCGACAACATGACCACCCGGCAGCTCTTCTCCTTCCTCCGCACACACGGAGAACAACTCCGATACTCCGTCCTCTCCGGCACGTACTCACCTCAGCCCCTCAGGTACGTCCAAATCCCCAAGCCTGACGGCGGCACTAGGACGCTCGGCATTCCCACAGCAACAGACAGGCTCATTCAGCGCGCAATCGTTCAGGTTCTTATGCCCCTCTACGAACCCGCATTCTCCGACAACAGCTTCGGCTACAGACCCGCAAGGAACATTCAGGACGCAGTAGCACGATGCCTCGACTACCTCAATGCAGGGTACGTCTGGGCGGCAGATATGGACATCGAGAAGTTCTTTGACAGCGTAGACAGAGGCAGACTCCTGCAGATTCTCAGCAGGGATATTCGCGACGAACGCCTAATCTCCCTCATCGCGGACTGCATAAATTCTCCCCTCCTCAAAGACGGAAGGCTCATCCGCACCAGCACGGGAATACCTCAGGGCGGACCTCTCTCCCCCTTCCTCGCCAACATCATGCTTAACGAGCTTGATTGCGAGCTCATCAGGCGGGGCGAAAACTTCGTGCGCTATGCTGATGACATGCTCATATTCTGCCGCAGTGAAGCATCAGCCTGGCAGGCCTTAAAGCACATTTTGCCGTTCCTCGAAGGAGATTTGACCCTCCGCATCAACGAGGCCAAGACCTTAATCACTCACGCGGGCAGGATGAAATTTCTGGGCTACAGATTCCGTTGTGTATCCGGCGGATGGATGGGGTATAATACTCGCATCCCATAAGCATATTTCACGGAGGAGCAAAGCAATGCATATAACTTTCTGGTTCACTTCGCGGACAGAAAAATTCATGCGCCTTCCCTCTGCTAACCTTCATTTGTTCCAGTCCGTTCTGTATTCACTCCTCCCGCCGGAAGAAGCAGCGTACCTCCACGATGAGGGCTATGATTCTGACGGCAGAACGTTCAAGATGTTCGCTATGGGATGGCCGGCAGCTGATTCACGTCCGACTTTCGGCGACAGAACTGCACTCTTCCCCCTTCCTGTACGGCTCACCGTTTCAACTCCTCATGATAGCCTGATACAGGGCTTCACGTCCTGCGCACTTGGCCGCGAAGATATACGTGTGGGGAATAATCACGTTCTCTGTTCGAAGCTCGAGACCGAACGCTATACGGCAGGAAGTACACGCATAACAGTACGCACGCTTTCACCGATAACCTGCTACATATCTGCGGAGAAAGACGGACGGCGTTACACGGAATATCTTTCGCCGAATCAGCCGGAGTTTCAGGAGGGCATTCACGCAAACCTTCTGCGTAAGTTCAGCATACTGTACCCGGAACGCGAAGCACCCGCCGGAGACTTTAGGATAACTCCTCTCGGTGAACCCAAGCGCAGAGTCTCGATGTATGACCGTGAAAGCTCGTTCCCCATCAAAGGCTGGTGGGGAAAGTTCAGGCTTGAGGGTGATGAAGAGTTATTGCAGGTTGCATTAGACTGCGGGCTCGGCGCAAAGAACAGCGGAGGATGGGGCTGTATAGTTAAGGAGTGATGGCAATGAAGCCCCGTGTGAAGAATGATTCTTGGGTATACACGGCCTCAAAGACTAAAACGCGCAGAAAGGTTAAGCGTCTCTCCAGCAAGCGTCATCGTCAGGGAGACGCAAAGCACATACAGACAGAAAGCGAGATGATTACTCAGTGAGGACACTTACGGTTTCGACATGCGGAACAAGTACGCTCACGAACGGAGAGAGTCCGGCGGACAAAAAATTTCTCTACGACAAGGCTGACTGCAGGAAGGAAGATTTCACGCCCGAAGAACTCTCGAGAGTAGATGGCATAGTTTCGGCAAAGCTGGACAAGATGCTTAATGCTTCGATTGACGAGACGCGCGGACTCTCCGCAGAACTTAACGGCTTCGTAGGCTTCTACGGCGGCGGCGCAGGACTCGACGACGCAAAGCAGGATGAACACTACCTCATTCACACGGATACGTATCTGGGGCACTCTGCAGCCGAACTTCTGCGTTTGTGGGCAGAGAACAAGGGAATCACCATGAACCTCGTACCCGTTGAGGATCTCAGAATCGGCAACGTTGAAGAGTTCCAGATGGGCATCAATAACCTCGTTCAGTGGTGCGCGGACACAATTCCCGGCTACAGGTCGCAGGGTTACAGGGTTATCTTCAACCCCATCGGCGGCTTCAAGGCTCTGCAGGGCTACATGCAGACGCTGGGGATGTTTTACGCCGACGAAACTATATACATCTTCGAGACGAGCAACGAGCTTCTGAGAATCCCCAGAATCCCCGCAGACTTCAACGCGCAGGCCCGGCAGTCCGTGCTCGACAACTTCGGGAAGTTCAGGCTGATGCAGAAAGAACCGCTTGACCGTTCGGAGTGCGCAGGAATCCCCGAGACTCTGCTGGACATTCTTGACGGCAGATGTTCGCTGTCGGCGTGGGGAAGGGTAATCTTCGAGGACGTACAGCACAGCGCATACAGCGGGGGAGTGCTTGAGCCTCTCTCTGAACGCATAGTGATAACGCAGAAGGTGTACGACATCGCAAAGTTCATGATGCCTGACAGGATTATGCGTCTTAATCAGGCAGTCGACAAGCTCTCGAGGCAGATCGACAAGGGAGAGTTCCTCAGGAGCTGCAATTTCCGTCCGCTCATCGACAACCCGCGTCCTCCGTCGACTCATGAGTTCAACCTCTGGCCCGACATGGGAGGCTAGCGGGGTTTCTGCCACTGGGAGGGAAATAATCTCGTCATTGATGATATAGACATGGGGATAGGGCACAAGTAGAAGGGAGGGCTTAATCTTGCGGAGCATTACAGCAAGGCTCGACAAGAAGCACATAAGCGCATCACCCCCGACAGTTTCAGCAGCAAGCAGACCATTCACAGACACATTCACACTAGAGACAATAACACCAATGACCGGCGGAGGCTATGAGGCCGGGCATGTTGACCGCGCACGTCCCGTGAGAGTTCCGGCGATTCGCGGACACTTGCGGTACTGGTTCAGGATGCTCGGGCTCGACGGAGAAGCTGAGCTCTTCGGCAGCACGGACAAGGCGGGGAAAATTTCTGCTGACGTTCCGGCATTCGTACTTCCGCCGGAGAGTCCTCCGCAGTATACGCCTTCATCACTTGAGGGCTATGCGCTGTTCCCCGTCTTGAAGACGATGAATGAAGCAGTGTTCAGCAAGGGGCTGAAGTTCAGGCTGTCCCTGACGTACCCCGAAGAGTACACGCGCAAGGTACGTCTTGCTGTGTCGGCGTGGGTGTATTTCGGCGGAATAGGAGCAAGGACACGCAGAGGTTGCGGCTCGCTCAGGTGCGTTGATGGAGCATTATTGCCCCTCTCGGAAGTCATGAAGTGCTGTACCGGCATCACGCTCTGGACTAAGAAGGCTGACGCAAAAACCGCGTGGACTGGGGCTCTGAAGAGTTACAGAGCTTACAGGAAGGGAACGGGCGACATGCGCGAAGCATCACAGTGGCCGGAAGCACGATCCATCAAGGATGTGAAGAATCACCGCACAGACCGGCTGTTAGCTCCGAAGGCCGCGCTCGGTATGCCCATAAACTTCGACAAGTTCGGCGTAATTCTCGGCACACGCGACAGCCGCGACAAGGACAATCCCGGCAGAATGGCCAGCCCCGTCATCACTAAGGCACTCCGTACGTCCGAAGGCTGGTTCTCGGCGGTGATATTCCTGCCCGTAACTGACGAGGTCTTCACGAAGCCTCTGAAGGCTAAGGGGCTTACTGGAGCTGACATTCCCGACAGGCGCGGGGCAATCTACAGCAGCATTCCGCCGATGAAGGGAGAACTTGACGCAATATCCGGCTTCGTAACGCACATAGACAGGGAGGGTTACAAGAAATATGAGTGATTACCTTCTCGAAATATCGATAGGGCCTGTTCAGGAGTTCATAGCTTCTGCAAGAAGGATGCGCGACCTCTGGTTCGGCTCAATGATGCTCTCTGAACTCGCCAAAGCAGCCGCACTCTCTGTGATGGAAAACGGAGGAACGCTGATTTTCCCCAGCGTAACGGACAAGAAGGAGCTTGCCCCTAACTCTCCGCTGAGCGTCGCTAACGTAATTCTTGCGGAGTTCACGGGCGAGCACGACTTCAGGGAGATTGCGCGTCTTGCTCGTGAAGCGGCGGTGAAGAGGCTGAAAGTTTTTGCTGAGGGAACGTTCAGGAGGATGCAGGGCTGGATAGACTGGACGAGATGGAACAGCCAGATTAACGACATCATAGAGTTCTACAGCGCGTGGACACCCATTGTGAACGGGAATTACTACGAGGCCCGCCACAACGTCGCCCGTCTCTTGGCCGCGAGGAAGAACATTCGGAACTTTGCGCCTACCCCCTGCCCCGCTCCTGTCCCTAAGAGTTCGCTTGACGGACTGCGTGAGAGCGTGTTCAGGCACAGGCTCAACGAAGCTGACATCGCGAACATTGAGGCCGTAACGGGAGACATCAGGATAAAGCGCGGTGAATCCCTCGACGCAATCGGACTCATCAAGCGCGTACCCGGCAAGGACGATGAGCGTTTCATGCCCGTATCTGATGCGGCAATTGATTCTGGGCAGGACGGTGAACACTATGTGGCGTTCATATGTGCTGACGGAGACAGGATGGGTGCGGCACTCGGCAGGATGACGACTGCGGACGAGCACAGGAAGTTTTCGCGGGACTTGTCGGGTTTCGCAGGGAAGGCACGTGAAGTTGTTAGTGATTTCGGCGGTCAGTGCATCTACACAGGCGGAGACGACGTTATGGCCTTCATAGCACTGAATAAGGCTATGCCCTGCGTCCGCGAGCTTCATGAACTGTTCGGCAGGATTATGGGAGGTTACGGAGCTTCACTGTCCGTCGGACTGTCGGTTGCTCACGCCAAAGAAGACCTGTCGCAGCTGCTGCAGTGGGGAAGGGACGCTGAGACTGCGGCCAAGAAGGGAGCAGACGGCAAGGCAGACGAGAGGGGCGAAGACCGGGACGGGCTTGCTGTGTCGATAAAGTCCAGAGGCAGCGAAGGTTTCACAGTGCGTGAACAGTGGAAGCCGCAAGCAGGAGACGGCGCAGAACTTTCCGCAATGTCCCTCGACGAACGGCTGATGTGGTTTGCGGACAGGTTCACGCGCGAGCAGATACCCGCAAAGTTCCCCTACGAACTCAGGGAAAACGCGGCCTTCTATGACAACTGGGAAGCAGGAGACGCGCTGAAGACAGCGGTAACTTCTGACGTTATGAGGATATTCCGGCGCAAGGATATATCACTGTCCGACGAGGACAAGAAGCTCGTGAACAGCTACATAGCCTTCAAGGTACACGATGCCGAATCAATGAGGCTCTTTGCGGACGAGCTGATTGCGGCGGAATGGCTGTGCCAGTAGAGGAGGGAGAAGCATGAAGTACAGGATAACGCCGTTTGAGCCTCTCATAATGAGGGATGCGCGTCCGTTCGGTGCGGGAAGCCGTATGCATTCGCTCTCGTGGATTCCGCAGACAGCCTCAGCCGGAGCAGTGAGAGCCGTCCTCTGGAAGTCCTCCGCAAACCCGGACACGTCTGCGCTGCGGCGAGTGAGGGTTCAGGGAGCGTTTCCGCTGTTCAAGGGAGATATGTATTTTCCTCGACCGCTTGATATTGTAGTGAGCAAGGGTGAAATCTTCAGGCTCAGGCCTCTCGACATGAAGAAATTCCCCGAAGGTTCGGGAGCAGATATGCCGCTTGAAGGATTAATGCCCTGTGCTCTGGATAAAGACGGAGAGTTCAAGCCCGACAAGCTCAAAGCCTTCTGGAGCCGCAAACTCATAACCGAATGGCTCAACGACAGAAAGGATTTTACGCTTGATGAATCGGAGACGCTCTCAGCACCTGCACGTGATGAACGTACTCACGCAAGCATAATCCCAGAAACCGGCGCGGCGGGTAATGACTCCGCTGACGGACGGCTCTTCACGACGACAGGGCTTGACTTCCTGCACAATGACGGCGGGCTCTCTCTCGGACAGTTGAGCATCGACATAGGCACTGACGCTCTGCCGGAAAAGTTCACAGCACCTTTAGGCGGAGAAAGACGGCTTGCGGGCTTCACGCGCTGTGATGAGGATAATGCGTTGTGGTCATACCCTGAAGGTCTCCCGCAAACTTACGCTATCAATGAAACCTTCAGGCTCGTGCTCGCGACACCGGCAATCTTCGCGCAGGGCTGGCTTCCGGGCTGGCTGACTCTCGGGGATCTCTCGGGAGAGTTTCCCGGCACAAGGGCAAAGGTTCAGCTTCTCTCGGCGGTAACTGACCGCTGGCAGGCAGTCTCGGGCTGGGATTACGAGAAGGGAGAGCATAAGCCAATGAGGAGGGCAGTACCTGCGGGGAGCGTGTACTTCTTCAAGGTGCTTGAAGGTGAAATCCGCGCGTCGGATGTGTGGTTAAAGTCCGTGTGCGATGACATTCAGGACATTAATGACGGGTTCGGGCTTGGCCTGACTGGAAGATTAGGAGGGGTTTGAGGGATGGAAATTCGTTATTGGATTCATGCGGTTACGCCGATTCATGTCGGAAGCGGAAGAGGCATCGGCTATATAGATTTGCCGGTAGCTCGGGAAAAAGTTACGGACTGGCCTTATATTCCCGGCTCGAGCATCAAGGGAATAATGGCGGATCACTTTGACGCGTCGGAGAAGAACAGGACGACTCCCGAAAAGATTGCGGCGTTCGGTGCAGGAGGAGATGATGCGGCACTTGCGGGCTCTCTGGTCTTCACGGACGCAAATATTTTCTGCATGCCGGTACGGAGCTTCTACGGTACTTTTGCGTGGGTAACCTCTCCTTTCTGCCTTGAACGTCTCGGAATGGGCATCACCTTTGACGAGCCCCTCGCGCTCTATGAAGCCGTAATGCCGGAAGAGTCGTTGCTTGCCGGAGAGGAGACTACAATATACCTCGAAGATATTGACCTTGACGCGAAGACGAGCAGTGCAGTGGGAGACCTTGCGCGCAGGGTTTCGGCCTCCGTGTTCGAGGGCAAAGAGGCATGGCGCGGGATGTTCTGTGAACGCTTCGTGATTGTCAGCGATGATGTGTTCACGTTCCTCTGCAAGTCTGGTACTGAGGTCAACGCTCGCATAAAGATTGACCCCGAGACCGGGACTGCGGCGGGTAAAGCTCTGTGGTACGAGGAAGCTCTGCCGGTCGAGACTCTGCTGGCGGGGCGCGTGTGGTGCGACAAGGTTTACGGCGGAAAGTTCACGCCGGATGAACTCATCAAGGCTTTCTGCTCCGAACCGCTCACCCTTCAGGTCGGAGGCAAGGCATCGACGGGGAAGGGAATTGCACGGTGCATCTTTGAGGACGGTGAATAATCATGCCTATAATCACTAACGAGCAGAAAATGTCTCAGGAGGCGTTCGCCCGAATCTCGGAGCGCAGTACTCAGGACAGCTTCAAGGAGTACAAGAGCTTTGCGCTGTCTTTCCCGTCAATGATACACACGTGCGGGCTCGTTCAGGCGGTATCATTTGCGCAGGCCAAGAAGAGGAAGGATTACCTTGAAGACATCAACGCAGTTTTTGCGAAGGCAGACAGTTCCTGCCCTCTCGAGACAGAGAGCCGCCGTGCAGAACTCAACGACTACATGAGGATGACGCTTCACGCGCTTAGTGCTGCGTCGTGGCTGAAGCGTTATTGTCAGGCAACGGGAGGAGGAGATGACTAGTGAGGAGCTGCCGCAAAAAACTTGACGGGCTTGCGCTGGAGAATGGTGCTAATGCCTCGCTGATTATGTCGCGTTACGTCAAGGAGCTCTACGTCAAGGGAATGCAGGGCGAATCATCAACGCGTGTACAAGAACTGCGTGTTGCCCTGTTCGAGGCAATGAAGAAGGCGGCACTCAAAGCAGCCCCTCTCTACACGGAAGCCTTCACGAGCAGGCGTGAGGTCTTGGCAGAAACAGTAACATTCCAGCGCGCAAAGACTATACAGCCGCTGATTGCCGGTCTGGGTTCGTCTAATGTCCTCGAGACAGGCTTAACCCTCAATCCGACGTACGGGATTCCGATGCTGCCCGGCTCGTCCATCAAGGGCATAACAGCACATTACGCCGCAGGAGTGATTGAGCCCGAGCTGTACGGCCTGCTGTTCGGACATTCCGACGACAAGGAGCAGGAGGCAGGGTTCATCAGGTTCTATGATGCGTGGCTTGTGCCCGAGAGCATAAAGGGGGCGTTGAAGCACGACGTTATGACTCCTCATCACAGCGGGCAGGATGTGCCTTCGGACTTCGACGAGCCTGTACCTGTTCGGTTTCTGCATGTCAGTGGAACATTCGAGATAGGGATAGCCTGTGAAGACCCTGACCCCAAAACGCGGGAAGAGTGGGCTGATTTCGTGTTCATACTTATCTGCGAGGCACTGAAGAATTACGGCATAGGGGGCAAAACGCGTTCCGGCTATGGCAGAATGGAGCTTGAGCTTACGAAGAGACAGAAGGAACTCCTCACGAAGCAGAACGCCGGAGGCAAAACGTCTTCAGAGGACGCGCCGAAGAAAGTCCGTGTGCTCTGCAGGAAGCTCAAGAAGAACGGCAAGCCTGACTGCGTAATCATCGGAGACACCAGCGGAATGTCAGTGCGCTGGGAGACAGTCCCTTCTGTAGGCAAGGGTGATGAATTTGATGCCGAAATCGTCAGGGTAGAGCCCGCCAACAACGCCTACATACTCAGGAAAATAGATTAACCCTTCACACTCAACTCAATAAATGCCCTGCTCGTTGTCCAGCGGGGCAATTTTTCACCGATAACCCAACTAAATATTACGGAAAGGAGGCGCATAAGTTTATGAACTCTGAGGCTCGCACCCGTCTCACCAGCGAGATTAACACTATGTCTAACCGTTTCCCGCAGTTCAAGCTGTTCGAGGGGGACGGAACTTATCCCTTTGCCCCGCGCGGAACTACCTTCTGGGGCGGCCGTCTCACCACCAACTTCAACACTGAATACAGCGTCGCGGCAGTTTACCCCCCGAATTACCCTCATGGACAGATCAAGGCCTACGTCCTCGAACTCATGAACACCAGCACCCCTCACAAGTACGTAGATGGTCATCTTTGCCTGTACTCGAACGATCACGGGGGCGGCGGAGAGGGAGTCGATGCGGGCACGACTGCGGCGGCTGTGATTGCGTGGTCTGCGGCGTGGCTCAACGCGTGGGAGGTCTACAAGCGTTCGGGAACTTGGCCCGGCAGGTAGCTATGGGACATGGGCGGCAGATAGTGCACCTGTACTGCGACGCGTCTTACTCCTGCAGAACCGGTGCAGGTGGAATCGCCGTAGTTGTTCCGTCGTGGTGCGCAAGACCTCCGCACGTTGCGGGCATCAGGACGTTCCGCGACGGGAAGCACACGGTGTACTGTGCACACTGCATGTGTTCGGACAGCAGGGACGCAGAGAAGCGGGCTCTGGGGCTTGCAGTTCTCGCGGCCTGCGAAATTCTGAAAGCTCATAACGGAATCAGGACAGAGATTCTCTCGGACTGTCTTCCGCTTCTGGACAGCATAACCCTCAACGCGGAATTAGACCCGATAATCTCGGCAGTATCTCATCTCAGACAGACAGCAGGAATAATCATCAGCAAGATAAAGGCTCACAACGGAAGCGCAGGCAACGAACTGGCTGACAAGTGGGCGAAGTATTCACGGCACAAAGCAGAGGAGGAATTACACACAATGAGGATGCCTTACAGGGACAGCACCAGCGGCGGCGTAAATCCCCGCATGAACAGCGGAACTCGCTCTAACCCTTTCGACGGGGCGGCAGAGATGGACATCAGGAGTCTCACTGAGCGCGTGCTCAATGACGAGAACAATATCGGCTACGTAACTTCTGAGGGCAAGGTGATGCCGCGCAACATGGCTTTCAGATCCGGCAGCAGGAACGGCACGGAGCTGGTCAAGAAGCGCGTGTGGGGCTGTGAGGACTCTCCTGTAGAGATCGTGTATTCCGACGAGGCACTTGCACGGATTGCCGCCGAGTCCATGAACTCCCCTGACCGTGAGACCGGCGGAGCACTCATCGGGAGCTGGCAGAGAGACTCTGACGGTTTCATCACCGTGAACGTCGAGCGTGCCACCGGGCCGGGAACTGAGGCGGTCAGGAGCGCGGGGATGTTTTCGCCGCACATGGAGTATTACCGTTCGCGGGTTGACTGGTACAGGGAGACGGAGGGCTGGGACTATCTCGGCGAGTGGCACAAGCACCCGGGAGACTTCGACTCTCTCAGCGGAACGGACATTAACACCGCGAGGGGAATTATCAGCACGGAGGGCTGGCCTATGCTCCTTCTGCCCATCGTGAACAGAACCGCAGGAGGTTTCGTGATGGAGAACAACCTCATTCTTTCCCCCCAGCTCGGAGGCGGAATCCTCAGCCATACCGGCACTGTAGAACTCTCCGAGCCCCCCGGCGAGAAGCCGGACGTAACCGCGTACCTCAGCATGAGCGACGTTGATGACTTCCTTGCGTCGGGGGAGGACAGCCGGATTATTCGCGGAACGTACAACAAGAACGAGAGCTATATCTTTCTCGACACGCCCGGCATCAAGAACTCTGCGGCCAAGTTCATGAAGGACAGCGGAGAAAACCTCCCTGTGTGCGGAATTGAGGGGGTGCTTACGGTTATTGTCGGCACGGAGGGCGTGAGGTGCTGGCATTCCTGCGAGGGAGAGATTCAGGCGGTGAAGAGCGTAATCATTGACCCCGAGAACAGCATTTACGAGCGCAACGCCGGGCTTACCGAGACGACGGAGCTCAGGGACAAGACCATTACGCTTATCGGGTGCGGGAGTCTGGGTGCGACTATGGCACTCTCGCTTGCCCGTGCGGGAGCGGGACACTTCAGGCTGTTCGACCCCGACAGGCTCAGCCCCGTGAACATTGCGCGCCATCAGGCCGGACTCGTGCATCTCGGACGCAACAAGGCCTGCGTTGTCAGAGACCTGATTCTTGGACTGAACCCCTCGCTTGACGCTGAGGCCTTCCCGTACGACATCGTGAACAGCGAGGAGGGCTACAACGAGTTCATGAGGTGCGCGGGAGAGAGCAGCATCATCGTCTGCACTACGGACACGGACGACTCTAGGATGCTCGTGAATGATTATGCCGTCAAGAACGGAATCAAGGCAGTACAGGCGGGGCTTCACGAGCGCGCGGCTTCGGGAATTGTGCACGTGTACGAGCCCGACTCTGAGGAGGCCTGCTTTGCCTGCCACAGGAACACCATTCTTAGCGAGTCGGGAAAGCGCAACGAGACTGTAGCCTACAGCGAGGCTGCGGACGTTAGGGACTTGACGATTCAGCCCGGGCTTTCCGCACAGATTAACGTAGTCGCGGAGACTGCGGCACTTAGGACGATTGATGCGCTCATGGGACGTAGGAGCCTTCCGAGCCTGACGGTGATATACTATTGACGACGAGGGCGATGAGGGGAGTGATAGGGCACTCTGCCTGAACGTGAGGCATCTGGGGCTTGAGCGCGTTCCGTCGTGCTCTGTGTGCGGAGGGAGTGCGGCTGTGGACGAGCCTTCTGAACTTGAGGAGGCGGCGGAGATTTAGGGAAGGGGGCGGGCAGGAATGGGACTGTTCGACTGGATGCATGACCTTTTCAGCACGAAGACTGAGGAGGCGGGAAACAGCTTCTTCACTGTCGAGACCTCTGAAGGCGAGCTCGTAACTATCAACACGTCGGACTCGTCTTCACCGTTCTACGGGTCATCGTGGACGAAGATTCTGAAGGCGTACGAGGCGAAGGACTACATTCGCGGGCGGGTAATGACGCGCTGCGTAAGCAGGGACAGCAGATTTTCGGGCTACCGCATTGACCTTGAGGGAGTGGAGGCGTTTCTTCCTGCGAGCAAGTCGGCGTGGTACTACAGCCCTGAACGTGATGCGTGCGGAAAGTATCTTGCGGTAGGGATTGAGAGCGTGTACACGAGCGGGGGCAAGGCTGGGAAACTTGTTGTGAATGCGTATGCTCCTGTGAAGTACCTGTACCAGAGGCAGGGGAAGAAGGATTACGCGCCGGGCGGGACTCCGTATGCGATGGCGATGGATTACGACAATGCGTTTCTGTACTTCCAGCACTACAAGGAGCAGGTGATATGCGTACCGATTGACGAGGCACTGAACACTGCGAAGAGGCGCGGTCTTGCGGGAGGTCTTGAGGTGCTGACGGGGTATTGCTGGCAGGTGCGTATTCTGAGCTGGAAGGGGGATTACGGTCTTGCGTCTGCGGTAGATGTTCTTGTGTAGAGGTCGACTGCTCAAAAGTCAAATTTGCGCCCCTGAACCTGCAAGGGTTTGGGGGCTGTTTTTGGGCTACGTATTGACCAATATGCAGAATTACCGAGCGAAAAATTGAGTTTTCGGGGAGAGCGACTCACGCGGTGCAGGAGGAGGAATGTTGATGCGGTGAGGGGTTATGAGTTAGGAGGGTGAAACATTGCGTAATTTCTGCAAGTATGTTAAAATCTCCAACGTAGTAATGATGCGGTGTGTGAAGAGTTACTGAACCTTCCTTTGAGGAATTGAAACCTTCTAGGTTCCCTAATTGACGCAGCTTTATTTGTTACTGAACCTTCCTTTGAGGAATTGAAACCTGATACGCCTCTTACCGTCTTTCTCCTGTGTTGTCGTTACTGAACCTTCCTTTGAGGAATTGAAACCTGGACAACGGTGCGGAACGTTGTCTTCCAGTCCGTTACTGAACCTTCCTTTGAGGAATTGAAACCCGCTCGCCGCCAGAGTTGCCATTTTCAGCTGTGTTACTGAACCTTCCTCTTAGGATTTATGACCCTGCTACAGACCGGCAGGGTCTTTTCTTTTTCCCAATCACTCACACAAAGGAGGCCTCCATACTCTCATGGGAAAAACTCTCTACATCTTCAGCTCCGGCACCCTCAAACGCAAAGACAATACCCTCCTCATGACCTTCAAGAACCAGCCCCCTCAATTCATCCCCATCGAAACCGTCGACGACATACTCGTTCTCGGTGAAGTCGACCTCAACAAATCCCTCCTCGAGCTCCTCACGGAAAAATCTATCCCCCTACACTTCTTCAGCCATTACGGCACATACACAGGCACTTACTACCCCCGCGAGAACAAAAACTCCTCCACCGTCCTCCTCGCTCAGGCCGCCCACTGGCTCGACGAACATTCACGCCTCAACTTGGCCGCCGCGTTCGTTCTCGGGGCAATCGGCAACATGCGCCGACTCATCATGTACTACCAGCGCAGGCACGACTCCCTAGACGCTGCCGACATCCTCGACTACCTCGAACAGTGCGCGCACCAAGTCTCCGAAGTCCAGAACGTCCCCTCACTGCTCGGCCTCGAAGGCACCGCTCGGAGCATGTATTACCAGTTCTTTGACAGGCTGATTCAGGATGAGGCTTTCTTCATCGTCAAGCGCGTCCGCCGTCCACCAAACAACCCCATGAACGCGCTGATCAGCTTCGTCAACTCACTCTGTTACGCTATGACCCTGTCGCAGATCTACCGCACACGTCTTGACCCCAGAATCAGCTTCCTGCACTCGCCGTCAGACAGGCGCATCAGCCTCAACCTCGACCTGTCCGAAGTCTTCAAGCCACTCCTCGTCGACCGCTTAATCTTCTCCCTCGTCAACAGGCACATGATTCACGCCTCAGACTTCAGCCGCAATGACTCGGGAGGAATTTACGCGTCAGAGAGTGCACGGCACGTTATCGTCTCGGAGTGGGAGAAGAGCATAGCCCGGACTATTGATGTGCCTTCAGGAGGGAGGAAGTCCAGCTGGCGCGGAATGGTCAGGCTCGAAGCACAGAAGGTGCAGAACTTCATAACCGGCGGTGCACCCTATGAACCGTTTATTCACAGGTGGTAGAGAATGTTCGTGATTATGGTCTACGATGTCAACGCTAAACGTGTCGCAAAAGTCCTCAAAATCTCACGGCGTTATCTCGTTCATGTTCAGAGGAGCGTCTTCGAGGGCGAACTTACCCCCGCAAGGCTCGGTGCTCTGAAGAATGAGCTTGAAGGTGTCATTGATGACGGCGAGGACAGCATATTGTTCTACGGCTGGAATTACGGCAGATATTCTTTCAGAGAGGCAATAGGTGCGGATTGTCCCGGCTGTGAGGGAGCAAATTTCGTGTAAAGTCTGCTACACTTGCAAGAAAGGAGGAATTTTCATGAGAAGAATAGTTTATGCTGTGATAATGCTGGTACTTTCCTCGTCAGGAATCTTTGCCGCTGAAAGGTTCGTCGAGTTCCCGACACTAGGTGTCTGCACCGGCGACTACGTCCGTTATCGTGCGAGACCCGACACCAACGCTGACATCTGGGGTCGCCTTCACACCGGCGAAAAGGTTATCGTCGAAAGCCAGACACGCGTCAACGGAGAAGTGTGGTACGAGATATTCCCTAAGGACATTCAGGAGTCAGCCTTCGTGTTCGGGAAATATCTCACGCCCTGTTACGGCGAGGAAGTCCAGAAATCACCAGTCGGCAAGCTCATTCTTGAGGTGCTGCAGACCTACTGTCCATACAGGGACTATGATTACTGGGGCGAGTATGACGGCGAGTTTGAGTACCCCGAGATCAAGAGAAGCTACGACCGTCGCGGCTGGCTGGTGAAGGTTGAGGCATGGCAGCCCAACAAAGATTTCGGCTTCGGTGAGCTTCGCATCGGCGACAGCACAAGCAAGCTCACGCGTGTTCTCGGAGAACCAGACAACAAGTCCGCATCAGCATGGACGTACGAAGCAGGAGAGTATGCCGCCTTTACGTTCAGGATAAGGGACGGGAAGATTGTCCGCATGATCTATGAAGAGTGGAGAGAGTAGAGAGCTAGTGTGCGATAATAAGCAAAATTTTTGTTGGAGGAATTAATACATCTTGGATTTCAGCAATTACGGCCTCAGAAAAGAGCTCCTCTCTGCTCTCAATGAACGCGGATTCACTTCGCCTATGGAGGTTCAGGATCGCGTACTCTCTGAGGACTGGAACAGTGATTTGATTGTCCGTGCAAAAACAGGCTCGGGCAAAACATTAGCCTTCCTTCTTCCGCTCTTTCAGGAACTCGCGATAGGTGAACGCACGCCCCGCATTCTCGTCCTTGCTCCGACGCGCGAACTCGCACAGCAGACAGCGAACGAAGCCGAATTTCTCGGCCGTTTCCTCAGAATCTCCTGCGCATCACTTGTCGGCGGAATGGACATAGTCAGCCAGCTTAAGGCTCTGAAGCACGGTGCGGCAATAATCGCCGGAACTCCCGGGCGCGTGAGAGACCACATTCAGCGCGGCTCGCTGAAGACTGACGGAATAGCGTCGGTTGTCCTCGACGAAGGAGACCTGATGCTCGACATGGGATTCCGCGAGGAGCTGGAGGCAATACTTGACGCGATACCCGAAGGCAGGCGGTGGCTGTTTTCCGCGACAATGCCCGATGATGTCAAGGCACTCGCACAGAAATACCTTCACGAACCGCTTACCCTGTCGGTTGACGAAGAAGGCTCACAGCATGAAGACATACTGCACAGAGTGTACCAGATTCCCTCGAAGAAGAGATTTGAGGGCCTAGTTGATATACTGCTTTGGGAGCATCCTTCACGTTCGCTGGTGTTCTGCCATACGAAGATGGAATCGATAGAGATTGCGCAGAGGCTGCAGGATCACGGCTTCAGGGCTTCGGCACTGCAGGGCGACATGACGCAGGAGGAACGCAACGCCGCTCTTGCCTCGTTCAAGTCGGGGTCTGTGCCGTGCCTTGTGGCTACGAACGTTGCGGCGAGGGGGCTGGACATTGAGGGGGTGAGCCACGTGATTCAGCTCGGACTTCCTGACGACAGAGAGACATTCATTCACCGAAGCGGAAGAACGGGACGCGCCGGACATGAGGGCGTGAATCTCGTTCTGCTGTCTCCGCCGGAAGCCGGTAGGTTCAGAGAGATGCTGAGGGGCACGGAGATTCGCACCGAATGGCGGGACGTGCCGAACATCGAGGAGATCCGCAGTGCGTGGCGTGATGCTGCGGAACAGGACATTTTCGCCGCGCCAATCGACGAATTTTACGGCGAGTGCGTGAAGTGGGCGGCTGACCTCGCGAAACGTGCAGAACCGAAGGTCATCATCGCGAAACTCCTTGCAGTTCTCAGTGCACGGAACAAGGGCTACGCTCTCGACAAGGAATTAGAGCGCGAACAGGCAAAACGCACCCGCAAGCCATCACGTGCTCCGGCCAAGAAGAAGGAAGCCCGGCCTAAGGGAGCATTCCGATACTTCAAGAGCTCGCAGGCTCAGGATGTCGGAAGAGTATTGAACGCAATGTGCCGTGCCCTCAAGGTCGAACGTTCGGAGGTCGGGGCAATCCGGCTGAAGGATAATCACGTGATTGTTGAGCTTATGCCGCTGGCTGTGTCCCGTCTTGAGCAGGGTATAGCTGGGCTGTCGAAGTTCGGGCTGTTCCCTGACGAGGAGAAGAGGCGGGCAAGACGTTGATTAAAGCGCGGGTTAGGATGTTAAGATAAAATAATTCATTTCATGAGGGGGTAAATTTATGTTAGGCGATAACATCAAGAAACTGGGCTTCGGCCTTATGCGCCTTCCGAGAGTTGAGGGCTCTGAAGACGTAATCGACATCGAGCAGGTCAAGCAGATGGTTGATGAGTTCATGGCGGCGGGCTTCACGTACTTCGACACGGCGTGGGCTTATCCCGGAAGCGAGGACGCAATCCGTCAGGCACTGGTTGAGCGTTACCCGAGAGAGAGCTTCCAGCTGGCGACGAAGAATGCCGCGTGGATCGGCTGCAAGACTCAGGACGACGCGCTCGAGCAGTACAGGACATCACTGCGCCAGTCGGGAGCAGGGTACTTCGACTTCTACCTTCTCCACAATCTCGGAGACTCGCGCACAAAGCCATTCGACGACTTCGACCTCTGGAATTATTTCCTCAACGAGAAGAAGGAAGGCAGGATTAAGCATTTGGGCTTCTCGTTCCACTCAACACCCGAGCAGTTAGACGAGATTCTGAACGCGCACCCAGAAGCGGAGTTCGTACAGCTCCAGATAAACTACGGCGACTGGGAGAACCCCGCGATACAGTCCAGAGCGTGCTACGAGGTTGCGCGCAAGCACGGGAAGCCCGTCATCGTCATGGAACCCGTGAAGGGCGGAAACTTGGCCACGCCTCCCGAGAGCGTAGAGAGAATCCTCAAGGCAGCAGAGCCGGAGTCTTCCTGCGCGTCGTGGGCTGTGAGGTTCGCGGCAGACCTTGACGGCGTTATGGTAGTCCTGTCGGGAATGTCGAACCTCGAGCAGATGAGGGACAATCTGTCGTACATGAAGACCTTTACGCACCTTTCAGCCGAAGAGAAGAAGGTCATCGACGAAGCGCGCGTCGCCCTCGCGAAAGTTCCTGTAATCCCCTGCACGACCTGCAACTACTGCGCGAAAGTCTGCCCGATGGACATCGGAATTTCGGCATCCTTCACGTCCCTGAACATGTACACGCTTTACGGCAACCTTGAGAGCGCGAAGAACAACGAGAAGTGGAACGTTGAAGGGATGGGGCACAAACACGCCAGCAAGTGTATCAAGTGCGGGAAGTGCGAAGCGGCATGTCCCCAGCACATAAAGATTCGTGATGAGCTTGTGAGAGTCTCGAAGACGTTCGGAGTGTAAGTGTTCGCGTCGCTGTTAATCGTCCTGTCGTTCATTTCGGCAATACCAGTCCCGCAGAAGATTCTTCCTCTGTGGGACTCTTCGTCTCTGCGCTGGTTCTGCGTAATGCTTCCGGCTGCCGGGCTGGTGTTCGGGCTGTTGTGGTTCGCAGTGTGGAAGGTGCTCACGCTGACTGAAGTATTCTCGCCGGTTCTGCGCGGGTTCATCATGATGATGTTCACGCTCGGGCTTACTGGAGGGCTTCACCTCGACGGACTGATGGACACCTGCGATGCCGTGTTCTCGCACAGGGACAGAGAGACGCGCCTTAAGATTCTCTCCGACACGCACGCAGGAAGTTTCGCCGTGATGGGATGCGTGATAGTTGTTCTCTCGAAAACTCTCATGTTCTCTGAGCTCCTCACGCTGAACGTTTCCGCCTTTGCGCTCGCGGCCGTGCCGGCGTATTCGCGTCTCGGAATGGGCTTCATGCTCAACAGCCTGCCGTTCGCGAAAAATGACGGTCTCGCCGCAACTCTCGGAGCAGCACGGAAAGAGCAGGATACTATCTTCTTCGTGGTGATGATAATATGGCTTCTGCCTCTGGGAAGCGCAACACCGGCTCTGTCGTTCTGCTTGTGCCTGCTGTTCTGGCGGAGAATGTGCCTGAAGCTCTTCGGCGGAATCACTGGGGATTTGCTGGGTGCGTTCGTTGAGGTTAGTGAAGCGGTTATGCTGCTGGGGATGGTGATTGAGTGTGCATGTTATTCTTGGTGGCAGATTTCAGGGCAAACGTGCCTACGCTGAGAGGCTCTACGGAAAGTTTCCTGCTGTGTCTGACCTCGAGCGTGATGATGCTCTGCTGCCTGGCCTCGTCGTCAATGTTCACTTAGGTGTGAAGCGCGGGCTCGGGTGTGAGTTCTTCGCGGCTAGAATGCGTGTGCTGAGGCAGTGTGTGATACTCTGCACGGAAATCTGCGGGGGGATTGTGCCCGTAGACGAAGCACAAAGACGATGGCGGGAAGAGACCGGCAAAGTCTATCAGCTTCTCGCGCGCGGGGCGGACATAGTTGACAGGGTATTTGCCGGCCTTGCCCTGAGGCTTAAAACGGTATCCTGATGTAGCGTTCGTACTCTTCCGGCGTGAACGTTTCACGGCAGATATTGTCGTATTCTCTCATGATCTCCTCGTCGGAATGCCGACTGTCTGACCAGTATATTATCTTGTAGCGGACACCCCAGAGTTCCGCCTCAAAGCCCGTAGCAAATGCTCCTGTACGCCTGAACAATGCCAGACGCTTCCTCGCAAATGACGGGTCAGGCGCGTGTTCTGGGGATTCTGCGTCTGCGATTATCACGCTGTCATGATAACGTTTCACCGTAGAGCGTATCAAGTGTGAGCCGAGA
>JAFSWZ010000041.1 GCA_017450125.1 Synergistaceae bacterium
CTTCTCAAGCATTCTCGGTGTGATCGCCATAGTTTAGAGTCCTCCTCTGTCGATGATTTGTCCGCACTTCTTGCAAACACGTACCTTCTTGCCGTTCTCAAGAAATGAACTTCCGACTCTCGTCGCTTTTCCGCACTGGGGGCATACAAGCATGACTTTGCTCGCATAAATCGGAGCTTCCTGCTTGATGATGCCGGACTGCGGATTATTCTGGGTCGGCTTCACATGACGCGATACCATGTTCACGCCCTCGACTACTACGAGATCGCGCTCGGGTACTCTGCGGATGATCTTGCCTTCCTTGCCTTTATCCTTGCCGGTGATGACTTTCACGCGGTCATTTTTCCTTAATCTTACTGTCATGATTGATTCTCCCTATACGACTTCAGGAGCAAGCGACAATATGCGCATATACTTCTTTGCTCTCAGCTCACGCCCTACAGGCCCGAATATACGCGTGCCTCTGGGTTCGCCGTTCGCGTCAATGAGTACTGCTGCGTTGTCGTCAAACCTGACATATGTTCCGTCTCTGCGGCGGATTTCCTTCTTTGTGCGGACTATCACGGCCTTCACTACGCTTCCCTTCGGAATGTTGCTGTTCGGGATGGCCTCGCGCACTGATGCAACGATTACATCTCCGATTGTGCCGTAACGCCTCTTGCTTCCGCCCATGACCTGAATGCAGAACAGCTTTCTTGCGCCTGAGTTATCAGCGACGTTCAGAACTGTGGTTAGCTGAATCATTTACCCCTGAACCTCCTCTGATACTGCCTCTAATGTCTCGTCAGTGCCGAACACAGGAGCACGGCGCGTAATCTCCAGCAGTTCCCAGCGTTTGGTCTTGCTTAACGGCCTTGTCTCTCGGATACGCACTTCATCTCCCATTCGGCAGGTGTTCTCTGCGTCATGAGCTACATACTTCTTTGCGCGTTTGATTCTCTTACCGTACAGCGGGTGTTCGGCCATGCACTCAACACGGACGACAATAGTTTTGTCCATCTTGTCGCTGACGACTATACCCGTTCTTACTTTACTAGGCATTCTGTGCTTCCTTTTCCGCAACTGCCTTCTCAGTCGCTATCGTCAAGAGCCGTGCGATAGTCTTTCGGACTTCACGGATACGGCTTGTGTTCTTCAGGTGCCCGACAGCATTCTGAAAACGCAGGTTGAATAATTCTGTCTTGTACTCCTTAATCTTTCCGGCGATCTCCTCGCTCGATAACTCCCTGAGCTTGGCCGGTTTCTCGTTTGCGTTCATCAGGCATCACCTCCGCTGCGTACAAAGCGAACCTTCACAGGCAGCTTGTGAGATGCTGTCCTGAAGGCTTCCTGCGCGACATCTTCAGGAATCCCTGAGAACTCGAACAGTACGCGGCCTCTCTTCACTGCGGCAACCCAGAACTCCGGTGCTCCTTTGCCTTTACCCATACGAGTCTCAAGAGGCTTCTTTGTGTAAGGTCTGTCCGGGAACACACGAATCCAGATTTTCCCGCCCTTCTTCATCTTACGCGATATTGCTACACGGGTCGCCTCAATCTGGCGCGCTGTGAGCCACACGTTCTCGAGAGCCTGAATCCCGTAATCTCCGAAGGCTATCGTTGTGCCTCCCTTAGAGATTCCGCGAAGGGGTGATCTGTGTGATTTGCGGTACTTCACTCTGCTTGGCATTAACATTGTGATTACGCCCCCTTATTCGCCGGTCTGCTGCGTGCCGGACGTGCCGGAGCTGCTGCCTTCTCGTTCTTGCGGTCGCGGTAAATCCAGACCTTGCAGCCGATTACTCCGTACATTGTTACGGCCTCTGAGAACCCGTAATCTATATCTGCCCTGATGGTCGACAGGGGAAGCTGCCCCTCGTTGTACCACTCTGTGCGGGCGATTTCTGCTCCGCCCAAGCGTCCGGCTACCTGTGCCTTGATGCCCTTCACTCCGGCCTTCGTCGCACGGAAGATTGCCTGCTTCATTGCACGGCGGAAGGACACTCTGCGCTCAAGCGAACTCGCGATGTTCTCCGCCACTAACTGAGCTTCTACGTCGGGATTCTTGATCTCGTTGACGTTCACCATGACTTTTCCGCCGGTGATCGCCTGAAGCTCATTCTTGATGTTCTGAATCTCGTTGCCGCCCTTGCCTATCACTACGCCGGGACGTGCTGTGTAAATCGTGAAGCGGACTACAGGCCCGACGCGCTCGATCTCGATGCGTGAGATACCTGCACCCTCCCACTTCTTCATGATGTACTTACGCAGCTTTATATCTTCGTGTAATTTTTTCGCGTAATTCTTCTTGTCGGCATACCATCTCGCCTGAAAATCGCTCGTTACTCCGAGACGGTAGCCTATCGGGTGTACTTTCTGTCCCATTATTTCCTCCTACTGACGTTCGCCGACCGTGATCGTTACGTGTGATGTCTTGTGCACGTAAGGATGAGCACGTCCCATTGATACCGGCCTGAACCTCTTCATCATTGGCCCTTGATTCGCGTAGGCCTCATGAACATAGAGTTTGTCGAGATCCATTCCGTAATTATGCTCTGCGTTCGCCATAGCACTGTTAAGCACCTTCAAGATTATGCGTGCTGCCTTCTTGTCGCTGAATTTGAGTATCACTACGGCCTTCTCTGCTGACTTCCCGCGTATAAGTTCGAGCACCTGCCTCACCTTATAGGGAGAAATCCTCACATTGACGGTCTTAGCTGTTGCTGTCTTTATCTCTGGCATGACCTGTTACCTACTCTTACTTAGCCTTCTTGTCCTGCCCTGCGTGATGGCCGAATCTGCGGGTAGGGGCAAACTCTCCGAGCTTGTGTCCCACCATGTTCTCGCTGATGTACACAGGAAGATGCATTTTCCCGTTATGCACAGCGATCGTGTGGCCGATCATCTGCGGAACTACTGTTGAGCGTCTCGACCAGGTTTTTACTACCTTCTTGCTGCCCGAAACGTTCATGTCCTCGATTCTCTTCAGAAGCCTCTGTTCGACAAAAGGCCCTTTCTTAGTTGAACGCATTTATCTACTCAGCTCCTTACTTGTCATAGCGTCTGCGGATAATCAGCTTATCCGAAGGCTTCTTCTTGCGCGTCTTGTATCCCTTCGCAGGAGTGCCCCAAGGTGATACGGGGTGCTTGTTGGACTTGGATTTGCCTTCACCGCCGCCCATAGGGTGATCTACGGGGTTCATGACCATTCCGCGAACGTGAGGCCTGCGTCCTCTGTGCCTTGTTGCGCCAGCCTTGCCGAGCGAGATGTTGTCGTAGTCCTCATTGCCGACCTGACCTATTGTCGCCATGCACTCAAGCAGAATAAGCCTTAATTCTCCGCTGGGCATCCTGATGTACGCATACTTGCCCTCTTTGGACATGAGCTGCGCGCTTGTTCCTGCAGAACGAACCAGCTTTGCACCGCAGCCGGGAGCCATCTCGATATTGTGAATTACCGTGCCGACCGGAATATCCTTCAGCTTAAGCGCGTTGCCGGGAGTGATGTCGCTCTCAGGCCCTGAATATATCGTGTCGCCGACGTTAAGCCCCTTCGGAAGAATGATGTATCTCTTCTCGCCGTCCACATAGTTAATTAATGCTATGCGGGCGTTGCGGTTAGGATCGTACTCTACTGTGGCGACCTTGCCGGGTATGCCTAACTTGTCGCGCTTGAAATCTATTATGCGGTAGGCTCTCCTGTGCCCGCCTCCGATGTGGCGCATGGTTATTCTGCCGGTGTTGTTGCGGCCTCCATGCTTGCGGAGCTGGGTAACGAGCGAGCGTTCCGGTTTATCTGCCGTAATGTCTTCGCGTCCCTGAATGCTCATGTGGCGGCGTGCAGGGGTATACGGCTTGAATTGTTTGATTGACATATCTATAAAATCTCCTGTGTTATATCGAAGCACCCTCGAAGAACTCGATATGCTGGTCAGGCTTCAGCGTTACTATAGCTTTCTTCCATGTACGCGTATAACCTTTTGAGAGTCCTCGTCTGCGCGGTTTGCCCTTCACGTTAATTGTGTTCACTCCGTCGACCTTGACGTTGAAGACTTCCTCAACAGCATTGCGGATCTGAATCTTGTTCGCGCTCTTGTGTACCTCGAACGTGTACTTGTTCAGTGCCATTAACGAACTCGACTTCTCCGTGATTACCGGGCGGATGATTATGTCATGAGCAGCTAAATTCATCTCGAATATACCTCCTCAATTTTCGCGATAACTTCGGGCGTAACTATCAAGTTCTTAGCGTTCAGAATGTCATACACATTGATGCTCGCGACATTGATGCACTTTGCGTCCGGAAGGTTGCTCACTGACTTGCTGACGTTGAGAGCGTTTCCGCTGTAGATAACGAGAGTCTTTTTCTCGAGGCCGAGTGCGGTGAAAAGATTCCTCATCGCCTTTGTTGACGGCTTCTCGATTGCGTCAAAACCCTTCACTACGGACATAAGATCCTCGCGGACTTTATCCGACAGCACACACTTCAACGCAAGCTGGCGAACCTTCTTGTTGACCTTCTGGTGATAATCCCTCGGATGCGGGCCGTGTGCGACTCCGCCGTGCACCCAGATCGGCGAACGTGTACTTCCCTGACGGGCGCGTCCTGTGTGCTTCTGCCTCCAAGGCTTCTTGCCTCCGCCGGAAACGTCTCCGCGGGTCTTTGTGCTGGCTGTTCCCTGACGGCAATTCGCGAGATGCGCTACAACTACCTGATGAATCACCGGCATGTTTACGGGAACGTCAAAGATTGCTGCAGGTAACTCCATCTCTCCGGCTCTTGTTCCGTCGAACTCGTATACTTTTACGAACGGCATAGTATCTCTTTTCCCCCTTTATGCTTTCTTGTAGAGGGCAAGCAGGCTGTTTTTCGCGCCTGGTACTGCACCTTTCAACAGAACTAAATTATTCTCAACGTCAACGGCCATCACAGTACGATTCTTCACCGTAACCTTATCGCTCCCCATGTGTCCGGGCATTCTCTTGCCGGGAAACACGCGCCCCGGATACGAGATAGCTCCGCTTGAGCCTCCGTGCCTGTGCTCGACCGATGTA
>JAFSWZ010000042.1 GCA_017450125.1 Synergistaceae bacterium
AATTTATTTCACTCATTACACATTACACAACTCAGAGGAGGTATTATTCCGCATGAGCAAAAAACTTGTAGCTGACCTCATCGTCGATTACCTCGAACGCAGAAAAGTTGAGTACATCTTCGGTCTCTGCGGCCACACAGTAATCGGAATGCTCGACGCTCTCAACCGCAACCTTCAGAAGGGCGGCCATCTCCGCTACATCTCCAACAGACACGAAGCCGTAGCATCAACTGCCGCTGACGGTTACGCCAGAGTTACGCACAAAGCATCAGTAGTCATGTGCCACTTAGGACCCGGAATCACCAACGTCCTTACTGGTGTCGCTAATGCAGCGTTCGACTCGATCCCGATGGTCGTATTTGCCGGAGACGTTCCGAGCTACTACTACGGCAAGCACCCCCACCAAGAAGTCAACATGCACGGCGACGCAACACAGTACAGACTGCTTGAGCCTGTGTGCAAACGCTGCTGGAGAGTCGATGACCCTGAAGCACTCCCTGACATTCTGGATAAGGCATTCAGGCTCGCAGAGTCCGGCAGACCCGGCCCGGTGTTAATTGATATGCCTATGGACATTTGGAGCAGGAAGATTGAGGAGGACTTATTTGCGCGCACATATCAGGACAGCCACATCACCGTCAAGCCCGCTCTTGACCCAGCATGTGCAAAGGCGATCGCCAAGAGGCTCATTGAGGCCAAGAATCCCGTCATCCATGCAGGCGGCGGAATCCTTCTCGCTCAGGCTTCCGAAGAGCTTGCGGCACTTGCTGAGTTCCTCGACATCCCGATTTCCCGCACACTCATGGGACAGGGCTGCGTGAGCGACCTCCATCCCCTCATGGTCGGACAGACCGGCTTCTGGGGACTCGCACACACCCACGCGTTCACGCTCGGAGCAGACGTGATTCTTGCGCTCGGCACGAGATTCGCGGAGGCTGACTCGTCAAGCTGGTATCAGGGCGTAACGTTCGACCCGTCAACGACGAAGTTCCTGCAGATCGACATTGACCCGACAGAGATCGGCAGGAACTATCCCGTAGAGATCGGTGCAGTAGCTGACCTCAAGCTCGCACTTGCGCAGATACTCGAAGCGGCAAAGGCCATCAAGCCCGAAGGCATCAAGAGACCCGGACTCCGTGAAGGGATCGCGAAGGCTAAGGCAGAGTTCAAGGAATCCGTGAAGGCAATCACTGAAGACCTCCGCTTCCCGATGACCCCGCAGAGAATCTTGAAGGACGTGAAGGAAGCACTGCCCGAAGACGCGCTAATCTTCACCGACGTGGGCTGGAACAAGAACGGTGTAGCCCAGCAGTTCACGATCACGATTCCCGGAACAGTGCACCACTCTTCAGGGCTCGCAACGATGGGCTTCGGAGCGTCAGCAGTTCTCGGCGGCAAAAAGGCAGCTCCGGATAAGATATGCAGTGCCCTCATCGGCGACGGCGGATTCGGTGTCAACCCGACATGCATGGCTACAGCTGTTGAGGAAGGTATCGCCTGCACTTGGGTAGTCATGAATAAC
>JAFSWZ010000043.1 GCA_017450125.1 Synergistaceae bacterium
ATGGCAAAAGAAAAGTTTGAGCGCAACAAGCCTCACTTGAATATCGGAACAATCGGGCATATTGACCACGGCAAGACGACACTGACAGCGGCAATCACGAAGTGCCTCGCCACAGAGAACTTCGCGGAGTTCACGGCCTATGACATGATCGACAAAGCCCCCGAAGAGCGCGAGCGCGGAATCACCATCAACATCGCCCACGTCGAGTACCAGACGCAGAAGAGGCACTATGCGCACATCGACTGCCCCGGCCACGCCGACTACATCAAGAACATGATCACCGGAGCTGCCCAGATGGACGGTACGATTCTCGTCGTGTCAGCGGCAGACGGCCCGATGCCCCAGACTCGTGAGCACGTTCTTCTTGCGCGCCAGGTCAACGTTCCCGCAATCGTCGTGTTCATGAACAAGACAGACCAGGTTGACGACCCCGAGCTTCTTGACCTTGTCGAGATGGAAGTCCGCGAGCTTCTCAACAAGTACGACTTCCCCGGCGACGACACCCCGATAATCCGCGGCTCTGCGCTTGAGGTCCTCGAAAAGGGTACGGGCAAGAGGGACGATCCCGTCTGCAAGTGCATCTATGACCTCATGGACGCGTGCGACAGCTTCATTCCTGAGCCTGTCCGTGAGATCGACAAGCCGTTCCTTATGCCGATTGAGGACGTGTTCACGATTTCAGGGCGCGGCACAGTCGTTACCGGGCGTGTTGAGCGCGGCAAGATCAACGCGGGCGAGCCTGTCGAGATCGTCGGAATGGTCAGGGACACACAGAAGACCGTCGCGACATCGCTCGAGATGTTCAGGAAGATTCTTGATGACGCAGAAGCGGGCGACAACGTAGGCGTACTTCTTCGCGGCATCGACAAGACGGACGTTCAGCGCGGACAGGTTCTGGCCAAGCCCGGCACGGTTACTCCGCACACGAAGTTCAAGAGCGAGGTTTACGTCCTCAAGAAGGAGGAAGGCGGCCGTCATACACCGTTCTTCAAGGGCTACAAGCCGCAGTTCTACTTCAGGACGACGGACGTTACCGGCGAGATCGTGCTGCCTGAGGGCGTAGAGATGGTCATGCCCGGCGACAACGCAACGTTCGAAGTTACGCTGATCGTGCCCATAGCGATGGAAGAGGGTCTGCGCTTCGCAGTACGTGAAGGCGGCCACACAGTCGGAGCGGGAGTCGTAACCCAGATAATCGAGTAGTGAATCATGGCACGCAAAATCCGCATAAGGCTCAAGTCGTTTGACCACAGGGTGCTTGACACATCGGCGGCTCAGATAGCGGAGACAGCCCAGTCAACTGGTGCACGGGTTTCAGGACCTATCCCCCTTCCCACAGAGGTAGGGAGGATAACGATCCTGAAATCCCCCCACAAGGACAAGGATGCCCGCGAGCAGTTCGAGATGCGCACGCACAAGAGGCTGATAGATATTATCGACCCCACGCAGAAGACTATGGATGCGCTCATGCAGCTTAATCTGGCTAGCGGCGTAGACATACAGATAAAATTTTAACGAGGAGAAGCAAAAACTATGTCAATAGGGATTCTGGGGAAGAAGCTCGGAATGACACAGATATATGACTCCGAAGGACAGGCCGTAGCTGTTACGGTCGTCCTTGCGGGGCCGTGCTCGGTTGTCGCTCTGAGAACCCCTGAACAGAACGGGTATTCCGCCGTTCTTCTCGGCTTTGGGGCTGTGAAGCCTCACAAGCTGTCCAAACCGCAGAAGGTTATGTTCGAGAAGCTGAAGCTCGAACCGAAGAGGACACTTCGGGAATTCAGGCTTGATGACGTAAGCGGCTACACAGTCGGCCAAGAGATAAAGGCTGACCTGTTCGCGGCAGGCGAGAAGGTCAACGTAAAGGGCATCTCCAAAGGCAAGGGCTTTGCGGGCGTAATGAAGCGTCATCATTTCGGAGGCCAGCAGTTCAGTCATGGTACGTCTGTAGAGCACAGGCACGGAGGCTCGAGCGGAGCAATCTCGTATCCCGGCAGAGTGTTTCCCGGCAAGAGGATGCCCGGACACATGGGCAGCGAGAAGGTTACCGTCAAGAACCTGACCGTGATGGCTGTTGACGTTGAGAACAATCTTGTCCTGCTGAAAGGCGCAGTACCAGGCGCGAAAAACAGCCTGCTTGCCCTCTACAAGAAAGCCTAAGGAGGGAAAGATAACACTATGCCGTTCGTAAAAGTATACGAGTTTGACGGGACAAGAGCCGGTGAGATGGAGGTTCCCGCAGAGATTTTCGACGTTCCGGTGAACATGCCGGTTATTCATCAGGTGGTGGTCGCGCACCTCGCGAACTGCCGTCAGGGAACAGCCAGCACCAAGACGCGCGGAGATGTTTCCGGCGGCGGAAAGAAGCCCTGGAGGCAGAAGCACACAGGCCGCGCACGTCAGGGAAGCACGAGGTCGCCGATCTGGGTACACGGCGGAGTTGCACACGGCCCGCATCCCAGAGACTACCACCAGAAGGTCAACAAGAAGGTTCGTGCCCTCGCGTTGAAGTGCGTCCTGTCCGACAAGGTTCGTGAGGATCTCATTGCCGTTGTCAAGGGATTTGACGCGATTGAGAAGCCGTCGACTAAGGCGGTCAAGAACCTCATCACCGCTCTGGGCTTCGGCAAGACGCTGGTCATCTACAGCGGCAACGCCTTCAACGTCAGCAAGTCGGTGAGCAACCTTCCTAATGCCAAGTGCATAAACGTAGCAAGCATCAACGTGTATGACATCCTGAACGCGCAGAACCTGATAGTAACGCCGGAAGTCGTCGCTAGAATTGGGGAGGTATATTCGAGATGAATCTGACTGCTCACGACATAATCATACGCCCGATTATCACGGAGAAATCCAGTTCTCTCATGGCAATGAACAAGTACACGTTCGAGGTTCACAGGAGCGCGAACAAGATACAGATCCGCAATGCTGTGGAGGAAGCCTTCAACGTCAAGGTAGCCGGAGTGAACACGATAAACGTGAAGGGCAAACTGCGCCGCAGGGGCATCACGAAGGGTTTTACGCGTTCGTGGAAGAAAGCGATAGTATCCCTTATGCCCGGCCAGCATATAGAGTTCTTCGAGGGTGCCTCGATCTAACACAGGAGATTTAGCGAAATGTCAATCAAACAGTTCAAGCCGTATACCGCTGCCCGTCGCCATATGAGCATACAGGGCCGTGAGGACATTACGGCAGACAAACCGGAACGTTCGCTTGTAGTCCAGCTCCGCAAGCATGGAGGCCGCAACAACACGGGTCGTATAACCATGCGCCACATCGGAGGCGGACACAGGAGAGCCTACCGCATTATAGATTTCAAGCGCGAGAAGCTGGGTATCCCGGGCAAAGTTGCGACGATCGAGTACGATCCCAACCGCAACGCCCGCATCGCCCTGATTCACTACGCAGACGGCGAGAAGAGGTACATCATCCTCCCGAAGGGTCTCAGCGTCGGCGACACGATTTACTCGGGCCCGGAGAGCGACATCACTCCCGGCAACGCACTGAAGCTGGAGGATATTCCCGTAGGTACGATTATCCACAATATCGAGATGCAGCCCGGGTGCGGAGCAAAGCTCGTCAGGAGCGCAGGAACTTCTGCACAGCTGATGTCCAAAGAGGGCAAGTATGCCTATATCAGGATGCCCAGCGGAGAACTCAGGCTCATTCTGCTTGAGTGCATGGCAACCGTCGGACAGGTCGGCAATGAGGACTACGACAATATTTCTCTGGGCAAGGCAGGCGCGACAAGGCACAGGGGACGCAGGCCCAGCGTTCGCGGAATGGTCATGAACCCCGTAGACCACCCGATGGGCGGCGGTGAAGGCAAGAGCAAGAGCAACAAGCATCCCGTCTCGCCGTGGGGAACTCCTGCGAAGGGTTACAGGACACGCAAGAAGAAGTCCTCTGACCGTCTGATTATCCGCAGGCGTTATGCGAAGTAGAAGGAGCTGTGAATAATGAGGTCAACTAAGAAGGGACCCTTTGTCGAGCAGAGGCTCCTGAAGAGAATCGAAGACATGAACGTCTCCGGCACAAAGAAGGTCGTCAAGACATGGTCAAGGCGGTCGACGGTAGTGCCGCAGATGATCGGGCACACGATAGCCGTGCACAATGGGAAAATGCATCTGCCTGTCTACATCAGCGAAAACATGGTAGGGCATAAGCTCGGAGAGTTCGCGCCGACCCGCAGGTTCGGGCATCACGCCGGGCAGGACAAGAAGAAGTAGGTAGACAGCCATGCCAGAGATTAAGACAGCAGAAGCAAGAACCCTGAACGCGAGGATTTCGCCCTACAAGGTTCGCCAGGTTCTGGAGCTCATCAGGGGCAAAACGGCGGAAAGGGCAGCAGTCATCCTGAAGTTCAGCGACAAGAAGGCGGCACGCATCATCCTGAAGGTGCTCAATAGTGCTATGGCGAACGCTGAGCATAATTACGGAATGGATATCGACAAGCTCTATGTTCACGAGGCTTGGGCAGATCACGGTCCGATGATGAAGAGGTTCAGGCCCGTATCGATGGGGCGCGCTCATCCGTATGTGCACAGGACATCGCACATTACGATAAAGCTCGGCGAGCGTCAGTAGTGGGAGGAAATTTATGGGACAGAAAGTTCATCCTGTAGGCTACCGTCTCGGAGTGTCCAGCGAATGGCAGTCGAGATGGTACGCCGACAAGAAGCATTACGCGAAGAAGCTCCATGAGGACATAAAGCTTCGCAAGTACATCATGAAGAAGTGGGAGGGTGCAGGGATTTCGCGCATAGAGATCGAGCGCGTAGGACCTGTAGTCCGCTTCACGATTCACACGGCACGTCCGGGCGTGGTCATCGGCAAGGGCGGCAACGAGATTCAGAACATCAAGAACGAGCTTCAGGCCATAACCGGCGGCAAGGTCATGGTCAACGTTCACGAGATCAAGAATCCTGACGTGGAAGCTCAGCTTGTAGCTGAGAGCATCGCAAGTTCTCTGGAGCGCAGAGTGTCCTTCCGCCGCGCAATGAAGCAGGCAATCTTCCGTGCGACGAAGGCGGGCGTTAAGGGCATCAAGGCTCAGGTAGCAGGCCGTCTCGGCGGTGCAGAAATCGCGCGTACAGAGTGGTACAACGAGGGACAGCTTCCGCTTTCGACGATAAAGGCTGACATAGATTACGGTTTCGCAGAGGCCGTAACGATGTACGGAGTTATCGGCTGCAAGGTCTGGATTTACCGCGACCGCAAGAACGAGAAGGCACAGGCACCGGCACGTCCGGCACGCACAAGACCTGCGAACAAGGGGGCGTAATTCACCATGTTGATGCCAAGCCGTGTAAAGTACCGCAAGTCGCACAGGTCTCCTCTCAGGGGAATCTCGAAGGGCGGCACAGAAATAGCATTTGGTGATTACGGAATACAGGCACTCGAGAACGTCTGGCTGACTGCTAGACAGATTGAGGCGACGCGTGTAGCTATCTCCCGTAAGATGAAGAAGGGCGGAAAAATCTGGATACGCGTTTTCCCGGACAGGCCTTACACCAAGAAGCCCCTTGAAACCCGTATGGGTAAGGGAAAGGGCGCGCCTGAGTTCTGGGTAGCCGCAGTGAAGAGAGGCCGCGTACTGTTCGAGTTCTCGGGCATTCCTGAGGATCTCGCGCAGGAAGCCTTCAGGACAGCCAGCCACAAGCTGCCCGTAAAGGTTCGCATGGTACGCAGCGGAGGGAGTGATTAGCCTGATGGACGCGAGCGTAAAGTCGGCCAAGCTGAGGGAACTGACCAGCGAAGAGATAGCCGGAAAGATAAAGGAGTACAAGACTGAGTTGTTCAACCTGCGTTTTCAGAATGCTGTCGGGCACTTGAAGAACACGAGCCGCATCCGCGAAGTCCGCAAGACCATCGCAAGGCTCTTAACGATAGCGACTGAGAAGGCAGTTGCGGAAAAGGAAGCAGACAATGCCTAGCAAAGTAAGAACGGGTATAGTCGTCAGCAACAAGATGGACAAGACGATAGTTGTCCGTGTTGAGAGGATGGCCGAGCACCCGCTGTACGGAAAGAGAATCAAGCGCGCCAAGAAGTATGTAGCCCACGACGCAGAGAACACCTGCCGCATGGGAGACGAAGTGCGTATCCGCGAGACCCGTCCCCTCAGCAAGACCAAACGCTGGGAACTGGTAGAGGTTACGCGCCGTGCCCCTGTGTTCGGAACAGGTGAGGCACTTGATGCAGTAAGCGAGGAGGCCGGAGAGTAATGATTCAGCTAACAAGCGTTCTCAACGTCGCTGACAATTCCGGCGCAAGGAAACTGTTCTGCATTCAGGTGATGGGCGGGAGCAAGAGGCGTTACGGCACGATAGGCGATGTCATCGTCGCATCAGTGCGTGAGGCCATCCCGAACAGCAACATTCCGAAGGGAAGCGTAGTGAAGGCTGTTATCGTGCGCACGAAGAAGGAAATCCGCCGCCGCGACGGGACGTACGTTCGTTTCGACGACAATGCGGCGGTACTCATCGACGCAAACGGCGAGCCCAGAGGTACGCGTATCTTCGGGCCCGTAGGCCGTGAGCTCAGGGCAAAGAAGTACATGCGCATCCTGTCGCTTGCTCCTGAAGTAGTGTAACGGAGAAATTCATCATGACAGTAAGACTTAGGAAGAATGACCGCGTGAAAGTCATCACCGGCAAGGACAAAGGCAAGGAAGGCAAGATCATACGCCGCATACCCGAGCGCGACCTCGTAGTCGTCGAGGGCGTGAACATGGTATCGCGTCATGTCAGGCCGACGCAGACCAACCCGCAGTCCGGCATCATCAAGCAGGAAGCTCCGATCTACGCGAGCAAGGTCATGCTTGTCTGCCCCCAGTGCGGAAAGGCAACGCGTGTAGGTTCGTCATTCCTGGAGAATGGGAAGAAAGTCCGCGTCTGCAAGAAGTGCGGAGAAATCATAGATCGCGGAGGACTCTAAACCATGACACCGAGAATGCTGGAGAAGTACAAGAACGAAGTAGTCCCCTCGCTTCAGCGTGAGTTCGGCTACAAGAATGTCATGCAGCTGCCCAAGATCGAGAAGGTAGTTGTGAACATCGGAGTAGGCGACGCGAAGCTGGACATAAAGTTCATGGATGCCGCAATCGCAGAACTCAGGGCCATAACCGGCCAAGCACCGCTCCTCAAGAGAGCCAAGAAGTCCATAGCGGGCTTCAAGGTCAGGCAGAACATGCCCGTAGCCTGTGCAGTAACGCTCAGAGGCGCGAAGATGTGGGAGTTCCTCGACAGGCTCATATCGCTGGCACTGCCGGGCATCAAGGACTTTCAGGGAATATCACGCAAGGGTTTCGACGGGCGCGGAAACTTCAACTTGGGGTTACGCGAGCAGCTGATTTTCCCGGAGATAAGCTACGACAAGGTAATACGGTCGCGCGGAATGAACGTCTCGATCGTAACGACGGCACACACAGACGAGGAAGCCTTCGCACTGCTCAAGGGACTCGGTATGCCGTTCAGGACAGGCAAATAAAGCAGGGGGAATAAGGTAACAATATGGCACGTAAAGCATTGAGGAACAAGGCGAAGCTCACCCCCAAGTTCAGCACAAGGCAGCACAACAGATGCCCGCTCTGCGGACGCATTCACGGCTACATCAGGATGTTCGACATGTGCAGGTGCTGCTTCAGGAAGATGGCACGCGAGGGGCTGTTCCCCGGCGTGGTCAAGTCGAGCTGGTAAGGGGGCAGATTAGGTTGTACGTAAATGACCCTGTAGCGGATATGCTCACACGGATTCGCAACGCCAACATGATTTACGCAGAGAGCGTTGACGTACCGTCGAGCAAGATGAAATTAGCCCTTGCGCGGATACTCAAGGACGAGGGCTACATCAAGAACTTCAGGATGATAACTGACCCTGAGAAGCCGTACGCGGAGATTCGCATCTACCTGTCATACGGCGCGAACAGGGAAAGAGTCATTCAGGGACTTCGGAGAATCAGCAAGCCCGGCAGGAGAATTTATGTCGGACGCGACAAGCTCCCCGTAGTTATGGGCGGACTTGGCCTCGCGATTCTTTCGACCTCAAAGGGACTGAAGACCGGCTCTGAGGCTAACAAGCTCGGGCTCGGCGGAGAAGTCCTCTGCTATGTCTGGTGAGGAGGAGTAATCATGTCTCGTATCGGACGCAAAGCAGTAGAGATCGCGAAGGGCGCAAGCGTAGAGGTCAAGGGCAACGATATAGTCGTCAAAGGCCCGAAGGGAGAACTTCACGCACAGCTGATGCCCGGAATCACAGTCGACATTGAGGGCGGACAGGTGAAAGTCGACCGCACCAACGAAGAGAAGCAGACCAGAGCGTGGCATGGAATGACCCGCGCGCTCATCGCCAACATGGTTACAGGCGTAACGTCGGGCTTCTCCAAGACGATGGAGATAGTCGGAGTGGGCTGGAGAGCGGCAATGCAGGGAAAGAAGCTCGTGATGAATCTCGGGTATTCTCACCCCATCGAGTTTACGCCTCCAGCAGGAATAGAAATCGTTGTCGAGAACCCCATCAAGTTTCACGTACGGGGAATCGACAAGGAATTAGTGGGACAGACATGCGCCCTCATCAGGGAGTTCAGACCGCCGGAGCCTTATCACGGAAAGGGTATCAAGTTCGAGAACGAGCAGATACTCCGCAAGGCCGGCAAGACTGGGGCGAAGTAAATCATGAAGAAGAGAAGCAGAAATGATATGCGCGTAATCAGGCATGAGAGACTGCGCAGGACACTTTCCGGCACGGCCGAGAAGCCGCGTCTGTGCGTGTTCAGGAGTCTCAAGAACATCTACGTTCAGGTAGTCGACGACGAGAAGGGCTGCACGCTTGTGTCCGCTTCGACGCTCGAGAAGGCATTACAGCCTGAGCTGAAGGGACACTGCAACATCGAGGCCGCGAAAGTCATCGGCAAGACGATAGCTGAACGTGCGAAGGCCAAAGGGATTAACACGGTTGTGTTCGATCGCGGAGGCCATGCCTATCACGGCAAGGTAATGGCACTGGCAGATGCCGCAAGAGAAGGAGGCTTGAGCTTCTAACATGCCCAGAAGGAATGAGGTAGAAGCCCCTGAATTTCAGGAACGCGTGGTAGCAATCAACCGCGTCAGCAAGGTCGTCAAAGGCGGAAAGAGATTCCGTTTCGCGGTGCTTGTTGTGGTCGGAGACGGAATATCGCGCGTCGGAACAGGAATAGGCAAGGCAAAGGAGATAGCTGAAGCAGTCCGCAAAGGCATCGAGAAGGCCAAGAAGGAACTTGTAACCGTACGCCACGCTGACAACACGATTCCGCACCCCGTAGTCGGAGAGTTCGGAGCGGCACGCGTACTCCTCAAGCCCGCCCCCGAAGGAACGGGAGTCATAGCAGGCGGAGTTGTCCGCGCAATAATGGAGCTCGGCGGCGTGAAGGACGTTGTTACGAAGGTTACCGGCAGGACATCGAACGCAATCAACGTAGCACATGCTACCCTCGAGGCCATCAGGATAACCCGCACCGAGAGCGAGATCATGAGGCTTCGCGGACTGAACGGCGGAGCGGACGAGGCACAGGAGGATTCACATGGCGAAGATTAAGGCTAAGTGGGTCAAGAGTGCGATAAGTTTCCCCGAGAGGCAGAAGCGCACGATAAAGGCTCTGGGCTTCAGGAAGCTGAACTCTGAGGTAGAGCATGAGGACACTCCGCAGATACGCGGGATGATTGAGCATGTCCGCCATCTGGTGAAATGGGAGGTTGTCGAGTAATGATTACATTGCAGGATTTACACCCCGCTGACGGTTCGACCCACAAGAACAAGCGTCTTGGACAGGGTCCCGGAAGCGGCAAGGGCAAGACTGCGGGCAAAGGGCACAAGGGCGACAAGTCGAGGACCGGCGGCGGAGTACGTCCGGGCTTCGAGGGAGGCCAGATGCCCCTGACCAGAAGGACACCGAAGCGCGGGTTCAACAATTACCGTTTCGCGAAAGTGTTCCAGACGGTCAATCTCGGCACGCTCGACAAGAAGTTCGAGGCAGGCGCGGAAGTCGACGCATCAGCCCTCTTCAGCGCGAGAGTAATCCGCAAGAAGGATGTTCCCGTGAAGATTCTTGCTGACGGCGAACTCAGCAAGGCACTCAAGATCAAGGCGGGAGCATTCAGCGCAGAGGCCGTGAAGAAGATAGAAGCGGCTGGCGGCACTCACGAGGTAGTGTAATGTTCGGGTCTCTTGGTGATATTTTCAGGCTGCCCGACCTGAAACGCCGGATATTCTTCACGCTGTTTATACTGTTCATCTTCAGGCTTGGGGCTTACATCCCCAGTCCTGGAGTTGACCGCGCGGCTATGGCTAGCCTGTTCGCGTCAGGCGGCGGCATAATGGACTTCCTTAACCTGTTCTCGGGCGGTGCTCTGAGCAGGTTCGGGATTTTCTCGCTCGGCGTTGCTCCCTACATCAACTCGAGCATAGTCATGCAGTTATTGGTGGTCATCTTCCCGTACCTCGAGAAGCTGCAGAAAGACTCTGCTGACGGCCACAAGAAGATTACGCAGTGGACGCGTTACGGAGCTGTTGTCTTCGCGGTCGTTCAAGCAATCGGAATGACAGCATGGCTCGGAGGTCTCGGCATAATGCAGGGAGGATTCTTCGACTGGCTGTTAGTCGTGATTACGCTGGTTGCGGGCTCTGTCGCGGTGATGTGGCTCGGCGAAGAGCTCACGGATCACGGCATAGGCAACGGAATTTCCCTGCTAATCTTCGCTGGTATCGTCGCACGAATCCCTGAAGCCATCCTTCAGACCTGGAGCATGGTGCGTCTCGGTTCGCTGAGCGTCATCGGGCTTCTGCTCGGAATCGTGCTGATGGTCGTTGTGGTTGCAGGATGCATTCTCCTTCAGGAAGGGCAGAGAAGGCTTCCCGTGCAGTACGCAAAGCGCGTCGTGGGCAACAAGATTTACGGCGGGCAGAGCACGTTCATTCCGCTGAAGGTGAATCAGGCCGGAGTCATCCCGATAATCTTTGCGAGCTCGCTGCTGATTTTCCCCTACACCATCGCTAACTACTTCAGCGAGAGTGCGGTGGGACGTTTCTTCAGCACGGTGTTTGCCCCGAACAGCGTTATCTATCTCGTGCTGTACGTTGCCCTGATAATCTTCTTCTCGTACTTCTACACGGCGGTAGTCTTCAACCCGACAGACATCGCCAACAACATGAAGAAGTACGGCGGGTTCATTCTCGGGATAAGGCCGGGCAACCCCACGTCAGACTACATAACCCGCGTAATGGAGCGCATCACTCTCGGCGGTGCAGTGTTCCTCGCGGTCATAGCGTTAATCCCTAACGTGATGTCTTCGGTGCTCAGGGTCAACAGCTTCTACTTCGGAGGTACTGCGGTGCTTATCGTTGTAGGCGTTGCGATGGACACCATCAACCAGATAGAAGCACAGCTCCTTATGCGCCACTACGACGGAATAATCAGGAAGTCCGGCGGCGGCAAGGGACTGCTGAGGGGTTAATCATGAAGCTGGTATTATTAGGCGCGCCTGGGGCCGGAAAGGGTACTCAGGCCGTATTCTTGAAGGACAAGCACGGACTCGTCCACATCTCGACGGGCGACATCCTCAGGCAGAACATCAAGGACGGAACGGAACTCGGCCTCGAGGCCAAGAAGTTCATGGATGCCGGAAAGTTAGTCCCTGACGAAGTCGTGATGAACATGATGAAGGACAAGCTCGCTTCTCTTCCCGAAAATCAGGGCTTTATGCTCGACGGTTTCCCGAGAACGGTGAAGCAGGCGGAGTTCCTCGAGACCATCACGGAACTTGACGGCGTGATACTCTTCAAGGTCAGCGACGACGACATCGTCAAGAGGCTCATGAACCGCGCGGTGTGCAGATCCTGCGGAGGAATAACTACGTGGGACAACGACAAGTGCCCCTCATGCGGCGGAGAACTCTACCGCAGAGCTGATGACAACGAGGAGACTATCAGGAGCCGCCTCAAGGTCTTCCACGAGCAGACGGAGGCACTCATAGAGTTCTACCGCGCCCGTAAGCTGCTGCTTGAGGTTGACGCGACGGGAATGCCGGAAGAAATATTCATGCGCGTTCTTGAACTGCTGAAGTCATGATAACGCTCAAGACACGCGAAGAGATCGGCCTCATGAGGATTGCGGGGCGTGTAACTGCGGAAGTGCTGGAGATCATGCGCGATGCAGTGCGTCCCGGCATCTCAACGGGAGAGCTTGACCGCCTCGCTGAGGAACACATACGCGCGAACAACGGAATCCCCGCGTTCAAGAATTACCGTCCGGCCTCGAACATGACTCCCTTTCCCGGAACTATCTGCGCGTCGATAAATGACGAGATTGTTCACGGAATCCCGCAGTTCAGCAGGGTACTGGAGGAAGGCGACATAATCAGCGTAGATGTCGGTGCGTACGTCAACGGTTACTGCGGCGACGCGGCGTGCACGTACCCCGTCGGAACAATCAGCCCTGAACGCATGGCACTGCTCAAAGCGACGGAAGAATCCCTGAACCGCGCAATAGCTGCTGCGCTTGCAGGGAATACGCTCGGTGATATCGGGAACGCAGTCGAGAGCTACGTCAAGCCGCTGGGTTACGGAGTGGTGCGGGACTACACCGGGCACGGAATCGGCAGGAAGATGCACGAAGCCCCACAGATACCCAACTACGGCAGGCCGGGACAGGGAATGACCCTCAAAGCCGGAATGACCATCGCAATTGAGCCGATGATCATGGCGGGCAAGGAGAAGGTCAAGACCGGAAGCAACGGCTGGACGGTGCTGACAGTTGACGGTTCTGACGCGGCACACTTTGAGCGGACTGTTGCGGTTCTGGACGACGGGCCGGAGATTCTGACGAAGTGGCAGAGTTTCTTGTAGGCCAGCTCGCAATCTCACGGCAAGGCAAGGACGCGGGGACGCTTTACGTGGTGAGCGGAACGGACGGCAAGGGCAGGATACAGGTTATCCGGCCGCCGAAGTTCAACACGACGCACCCGAAGGCGAAGAACCCCAAGCACTTGCAGGCAGTGCAGAAGCGCGCAGAGGAGTTAATCAGCAATATCGAGGCAGGTCAAGACATTGACGCGGGACAATTTCACAGGAGCGTAGGGAGTTAATGGCAAATTCCGGCAAAGAGGACGTAATCGAGGTTAAGGGCGTAATTTCAGAACCCCTGCCGAACGCAATGTTCAGGGTTGAACTTGAGAACGGGCACAGGGTTCTTGCGCATGTCAGCGGCAAAATGAGGATGCACTTCATCAGGATACTTCCCGGTGATAAAGTGCTTGTCGAAATCTCCCCGTATGATTTGACGCGGGGCAGGATAATATATCGTTACAAATAACAAGGTGGTAATAGAATCATGAAGGTAGGACCATCAGTGAAGCCTATATGCGAATTTTGCAGGGTAATCCGCCGTCATGGAGTTGTCCGGGTAATCTGCTCGCGCAACCCAAGACACAAACAGCGTCAGGGCGTGAGGAGGTAAAAGACGCATGGCACGTATAGCAGGAGTAGATCTGCCCAGAGACAAGAGGGTAGAAATCGGATTGACGTACATTTTCGGCATCGGCCTCAAGACAGCACAGCACATTCTTGAGGTTACTGGCGTGAACCCCGACACGCGCGTGAAGGATCTCAGCGAGGCAGACGCACAGAAGCTCCGCCGCGAGATCGAGGACAACCACAAGGTAGAGGGCGACCTCAGGCGCGAAATCTCGATGAACATCAAGAGATTGATCGACATCGGGTGCTACAGGGGACAGAGGCACAGGCTCGGTCTCCCCGTGAGAGGCCAGCGCACAAAGACCAACGCCAGAACGCGCAAGGGTCCGAGAAGGACAGTTGCGAACAAGAAGATGGCAACGAAGTAAGGGGGGAAAATAACAAGTGGCGAAGAGAACAGCTCAGGCTCGCAAAGGCAAGAAGCGCGAGAAGAAGAATATTGCTTACGGCGTTGCGCACATCTACTCGACGTTCAACAACACGATACTGTGCATAAGCGACAAGGCCGGCAACGTGATTTCGTGGGCATCCGGCGGCAACGTAGGTTTCAAGGGAGCGAGGAAGTCAACGCCTTTCGCTGCGCAGATAGCGGCACAGCAGGTGGCCAAGAACGCGCAGGATCAGGGCATGACGGAGATTGATGTAATCGTCAAGGGGCCCGGTCCAGGCCGTGAGAGTGCGATTCGTGCTCTTCAGGGTGCAGGGCTTCAGGTGAACGTCATCAAGGACACAACCCCGATCCCCCACAACGGCTGCCGTCCTCCCAAGAGAAGGCGCGTGTAAATGGAGAGCACAAAGTTCAAGGTCTTCACCGAAGAGAAGTCGCAGTCCTACGGGAGGTTCTTCCTTGAGCCTCTCGAGCGCGGTTACGGCGACACTCTGGGCAACGCGCTGAGGAGGCTTCTGCTCTCGTCAATACGCGGAGCGGCGGTTACTGCGGTCAAGATTGACGGGGTGCTCCACGAGTTCAGCACGATAAAGGGCATCCGCGAGGACGTGATAGAGATTCTCACGAACCTCAAGCACATCCCCATCAAGGCCAAGACCAACAAGGTTTCTGTCAACGAAGAAGGCTTCAAGATCATCACGCTTGATTCTGATGACCTGCCCAAAGACTTCTTCACGCGCGCAGAGAACCCCGGCGTAATCACAGCCCGCGATATGCCTTGGGACAACGACTTCGAGTTCTGCGGGGACGGCGTGCTCTGCACTCTCGAGCCCGGCTCTCATCTCCTGATGGAAATTTACGTAGAGCAGGGCACAGGGTATCTGTCGGCGGAACGTGAGAGGCCTGCACAGCCTCCGCTTCCCATCAACGCGATGCTTGCTGACGCGATATTCTCGCCGGTGAACAGGGTGAACTACCAGATTGAGCCAGCGCGCGTCGGACAGAGCATAGACTTCGAGCGTCTGATTCTGGAGGTGTGGACGAACGGAGCAGTTACGCCGGAAGAGGCGGTGGCAGAGGCGGCCGGTATAGCGCGGAGCTACTTCGGGCAGATCGCCGACACTGTGGACACAGCCCCGCAGAAGGCACGTCCCGCAGAGCCTGCAGAGACGACGGATCAGCCCGGCAGTGATGACCCTACCGAACCGCTGCGCAAACTGTTCGACCGTCCGATTCATGAACTGGAACTCTCGATAAGGAGCGAGAACTGTCTCCTGAGGGGCGGCATCCAGACGATCGGAGACCTTCTGCAGAAATCCCGCGATGACCTGCTGAAGATACGCAATCTCGGCAAGAAGTCTCTCACTGAGATTGAGGAGAAGATAACAAGCTGCGGATATTCGCTCCAGCCGTCAAAATCCGGCAAGGGCGACGCTGACGACGAATCTGCCGCAGAAGAGAGCAAAGACTAGCAAGGAGGTGCAAGCGTAAATTGAGACACAAGGTAGACCACAGGACATTAGGACGCTACGGAAGCCACAGGGGACTGATGCTCGGGAACATGGCGGCAAGCCTCTTCCTTAACGGCAGCATCACGACGACAGTAACCCGCGCAAAGGAGCTCAGGCGTGTTGCCGAGAAGCTCATCACGAGAGCCAGAGGAGGCAGCGTGCATGACATCCGCGTAGTGTTCTCGAAGATGCCCCACAAGGCAGCAGCAACGAAGCTGTTTCAGGAGATAGCCCCCAAGTACAAGAGCTTCGACAAGGGCGGCTACACGAGAATAGTGAAGCTGGGCGCAAGGAAAGGCGACGGCTCGCCTATGGCAGTGATAGAACTTGTTGAACGTGCAGACGACGGACAGAAGTAACGATACTCCGTTGATCGAGGTACAGTCTGTTACGTTCTCATACAGTGCTAAGGACACGGGACGCGCATTGAACCGCGTCTCGTTTTTTGTACGCAGAGGCGAACGGATAGCTGTACTCGGGCACAACGGAAGCGGAAAATCCACGCTCGTGAAGATTCTGGGCGGACTGCAGACTCCTTCGGAGGGAGTGTGTCTCGTGAAGGGGCAGGACATACGCGAAATGGACTTCAAGGAGCTCCGAAAGACTATCGGCATGGTGTTCCAAGACCCCGAGAACCAGATAGTCGCGGCAATGGTTGAGGACGACGCGGCGTTTGCGCCGGAGAATCAGGGACTGCCCAGCGCGGAAATTCAGGCGCGCGTGGACTCTGCTCTGGCTGTTACGAACATGACGCACAAGCAGGGAGCTTCGGTGTCGGAGCTTTCCGGCGGCGAGAAGCAGAGGCTTGCTTTGGCTGGGGCACTGGCGGCTGACGTTGAGTGCCTGATTCTCGACGAAGCTACGGCGATGCTTGACCCGCAGGGACGGCTGAAAGTCGAGAAGGTGCTTCGCGGACTGCACATTGCCGGAATGACGATAATTCAGGTTACGCACCAGATAGACGCAGAGAACTTCGACGACATCGAACGGGTGATAGTTCTCTCGCACGGAAGCGTGAAGTGGCAGGGCACAACGCCGGAGTTCTGGGACGTTGCGGAGGAGCTGGGGTTTGAGCTGCCTGACGAGTTCAAGTTCAGGAGGTTCTGCGAGGAACACGGTTACACGTGGGAAGCAGGAGCAAAGTCCCCCCTCTTTAAAGGGGGATTTAGGGGGGGTAACCCCTCCCCTTCCCCAGTATCAGAGGGAGCAAAGCAAATCAAGTTCATACTGGACGATCTGTCGTTCAGGTACACGGACAAGTCTTACGCTCTCAGGAACATTGACGCAGAGTTCTACGCAGGAGAGTGGCTCTCGATAATCGGCAGGACGGGCTCGGGAAAATCTACGCTGGTGCAGCACCTCAACGCTCTGTACAAGATTCAGGAGGGACAGATATTCTTCGAGGGCAAACCTATTCCGCAGAAGGGCAGCGAGGTTCACGCTTTGAGGCAGAAGGTCGGGCTCGTGTTCCAGCACCCGGAGGATCAGCTGTTCTCTCCGACGGTGAAGGAGGAGCTTGCGTTTGCGCCGAAGAATGCCGGCTTCAGGAAGCAGGAGCTCGAAGACGCGATAATCTACGGGCTCGAGTGCGCAGGTCTTCCCCGCGAGTTTCTTGGCCGCAACCCTCTCGCGTTGTCCGGCGGTGAACGCAGGCTCGTGGCGATCGCGTCAGTTCTCTCTGCCCGGCCGGACTGCATCGTGATGGACGAGCCTCTTGCCGGGCTCGACGCGTCGTACCAGCGGAAGATTCTTGCGATGCTGGGTCGCCTCAGGGACGAGGGCAAGACCGTTATCACCATCACCCACGACCTCAGCATGGCACTGAACTACAGCGACAAGATACTTATCCTCAGGAGCTCGGAGAAACTTCAGGAAGGCAGACCCCGCGAAGTTCTGGATACTGTCATGGACAGCCTCGATCCGTCTGCTTGGCCGGAAGTCCTGCGCCTCTCTGCGGAAATCAGGAAGGCAAACCCGTCCTTCCCGCTGTTCTACAACTATCAGGAGTTCATATCATGTATTTCACGAACCTAAATCTCGGCCAGTACATACCGACAGGCTCATTCATTCACAGGCTTGACCCGCGCGCAAAGCTGTTCTCCTTGCTCCTGATAATCTCCGCTCTCTTCCCATCGAAGACACCGCTTCTTCTGGGAGTCTGGGCAGCTCTGCTCGCAGTCGTCGTCCGCGTGTCGCGAATCTCATGGCGCATCGTGCTGAGGACTTCGCGGCCGGTGATGTTCCTCGTTGCGTTCACGCTCATCTTCAACCTCATGACCTCGACGGCATATCACGCGCTGTTCACGGCGGCACGTCTATTGATGCTGATGATGTTTGCGGTCATGCTTCCGCTGACGACATCGCCGCTCGAACTCGCTGACGGCCTCGATGCCCTGCTGTCTCCTCTGGAACGCTTCCACTTTCCGGCGCACGAGTCCGCGATGATGATCGGCATGGCGTTGCGGTTCATCCCGCTGTTGATGCAGGAGACGGACAAGATAATGCGTGCCCAATTGTCGAGGGGTGCGCGGCTGGATCAGGGTAACATCTTCCAGAGGGTAAAGGCGTTCTTCCCCGTGCTGATTCCGCTGTTCATCATAATTTTCCGGCGGGCGGATGAAATTGCTGTGGCGATGGAGGCCAGAGGCTACGAGGGAGGAGCAGGCAGGACTAGGAGAAAACCCCTCGTGTGGAAGAAGGCTGACACGCTGGTAGTTATTGGGTGTGCGGTTCTCGCGGCGGCAATGCTGATGCTGTGATGAACTACTACGCGGCCAAGATAAGCTACATCGGCAAGAACTACGCAGGCTGGCAGGTTCAGCCCGATGCCGTAAGTGTTCAGGAAGTTGTTGAAGGAGTCCTCTCTAAGATTGAGGGGGCTTCTGTCAGAATAACAGGTGCGGGCAGGACGGACAAAGGCGTGAACGCTTGGGGGCAGGTCGCATCGTTCGGGCTGGCCAAGAACATCGAGCCGGACAAGCTGGGAATGGCGTTGAACTTCTACCTCCCTGAAGACATACGCGTCATGAGGGTATCACGTGTAAGCAGCAGCTTCAACGCGAGGCGTTCGGCACTCTGGAGGGAGTACAGATACTTCATCTATCATGGTTACGTCTGTCCTCCTGTGCTGAATGATTACGTGTGGTGGCGGAAAGGCAGGACGTGGGACATGGACATTGCCCGCGAAGCCTGCAGGATGATTCAGGGGCGGCACAACTTCTCGGCGTTCTGCAGGGCTGTAGAGTGCCCGCCTGACCCGTTCAGGACTGTCGACAGCGTGAGGCTTCGGAATCGCGGCAGCCTCTCAATCATCACCGTGCGCGCGCAGTCGTTCCTGACGAACATGGTGCGGATAATTGTCGGCAACATCAACGCCGTTGCGCTGAAGAAGGAGCCGCTGTCGTGGCTTGAGGGTCTGCTTGACGGCGGAGAGAGGAGCGACTCTGCGATGACTGCACCGGCGTGCGGGTTGTGGTTCTGGCGTGTGAATTACGGAAAGGAGACACTGGATGGACAAGTATAACCTTGAGAGATTTATTGAGGCTCAGAAGGGCAGTTACGACATTGCCCTTAATGAGATGCGTGCAGGTCAGAAAAAAAGCCACTGGATATGGTACATCTTCCCCCAGCTCGCTGAGCTTGGCCAGACCTACCGGGCAAAGTTCTACGGACTGAGCGGAATTGATGAGGCGAGGGCGTACCTGAATCACCCCGTGCTTGGCGCGAGGCTGAAGGAGATCTCGGAGGCACTGATGGGGCTCGGCCTCGACGTGAATGACCCTGAGGAGGTTATGGGCGGACACCCTGATGACTGGAAGCTGTGTTCGTGCATGACGCTCTTCGCGGAGGCCTCAGAGGGGGACTCGGTGTTCAAGGACGTGCTGTATAAGTTCTTCGGCGGAAGGAAGGACAAGCGCACTCTGGAGCTGCTTCGGGGGTAAAAAAATGAGGGCCTTGCGTTACACAGGGTCCTCTTTCCTTGTCAAGTGATTATCTGCTGCCTTTGCGGTGTTCGAGGAATGCAGGAGACTTACAACTTAAGACAGCTTCACAACGTTTGCGGCCTGAGGGCCTTTCTCTCCGTTGACGACATCGAATGATACCTTCTGGCCTTCGTTGAGGGTCTTGAAGCCCTCGCCCTGGATTGCGCTGAAGTGTACGAAGACGTCCTTACCCTCGTCAGCGGTGATGAACCCGTACCCTTTGGTCTCGTTGAACCACTTTACAGTTCCCTGTGCCATAAAAAACTAGCCTCCTGAAAAATTGTATTGCCATGTCCCGCACACGATATGCAGGAACGATTAACTGGGTTAATTTACACTCTTGCTTAATTTATGTCAACAGCAGAAAATTTAGACTTGTTGCCACAAATGAAATATAATACCTTTATTCACAATCAAGCAAATGGGAGTCTGTATTACAGGCTGAGAGGGAGTTATTAATTCCGACCATCATAACCTGATCCGGGTAATGCCGGCGTAGGGAGCACAAGGATAATCCTTCTCAGTTTGTGCACAAAGGAGGAATTATCGTGTTAGGTACTTATCTTGAGCGCGTAAGGTCATCATCACCGCTCATCCACAACATCACTAACTATGTTACCGTCAACGACGTAGCCAACGCACTTCTTGCCTGCGGTGGAAGCCCGATAATGGCCGACGAGCCCGAAGACGCAGAGGAGATTACGTGCATTTGTCAGGGTCTGAACATCAACATAGGGACGCTCAACGCACGGACGATTGATGCGATGTTCAGGGCAGGCCGTAGAGCGCAGGAACTTGGCCGCGTCCTGCTTCTTGACCCCGTAGGTGCAGGAGCTAGCACGTTAAGGACACGTACAGCCTCGAACCTTCTGCAGGCCTTGAAGTTCGACGTAATCAGGGGCAACGCGTCAGAGATCAAGACGCTCGTTAAAGGTTCGGGAACAACGCACGGAGTCGACGCGGACAAGGCTGATGCTGTGGGTGAAGGAAATCTCGGCTTCATGGTGAAGTTCGTGAAGGAGTTTGCGCGTACTTCGGGTGCAGTTGTGGCACTGACCGGCGCAATCGACCTCGTTGCGGACGCTGAACGCTGCTTCGCCATAAGGAACGGCAGGCCGGAGATGGGGCGTATCACCGGCACTGGCTGTATGCTCTCGGGAATAATGACAGCCTTCGTCGCCGCGAACCCTGAACACAAGCTCGAGGCTTCTGCGTCGGCGGTGTGCATGATGGGGCTTGCAGGAGAGATTGGCTATTCACGGCTTCAGGACGGCGAGGGCAATTCGACTTACCGCAACAGAATCATAGACGCAATCTACAACATGACGGGCAAAGTTCTCGACGAGGGGGCAAAGTATGAAGTTCTCTAGGGAATCGCTGAGGCTCTACGCAGTTACCGACAGGCACTGGCTCAACGGCAGGAAATTAATCGATGATGTGAGAGCGGCCATCAGGGGCGGGGCAACGACGATACAGCTCCGGGAGAAGGAGTTGTCTCACGAGGAGTTCAAGGCTGAGGCTGTAGAGATTCAGGCGTTGTGCAGGGAATTTCACGTGCCGTTCATTGTGAATGATGACGTTGCGCTTGCGTGTGAGATTGACGCTGACGGTGTTCACGTCGGACAGAGCGACATGGAGGCTGGTAACGTCAGAGCATTAATCGGTGCAGGAAAGATTCTCGGGGTTAGCGTACGCACGGCAGAGGAGGCAATAGAGGCTGAGCGCAAAGGGGCGGACTATCTCGGAGCGGGGGCAGTCTTTCACACGGGCTCAAAGTCTGACGCTGTGGACATTACGCACGAGGCACTGCGGGAGATATGCTCTGCGGTGAAGATTCCTGTTGTCGCGATAGGAGGAATCACCCTGCAGAACGTGCACGAACTTTCCGGCTCGGGCATCGCGGGGCTTGCGGTAATCAGCGCGGTATTCGCGGCCAAGAACATAGAGGCGGCTTCCCGTGAACTGCGGGCATTGTCGGAGAAGATATGCGCATAAGTTTTCGCGGGGCTGTGTTTGACGCTGACGGTACATTACTGAACTCAATGCACATTTGGCGGGACTGCGGAGAGTATTACCTTCGCGGTCTTGGCCTGACTCCTGAGGAGGGGTTATCAGCTAAGCTGTGGCCTCTGAGCTTCGAGCAGGGGTGTGCATACCTCAAGGAACATTACGGCCTGAAAGACTCCGTTGACGGCATAAAGGACGGCATAACGAGGATGATTGAGAGCTTCTACAGGAATGAAGCAGCCCTTAAGCCCGGAGTCCGTGAGTTCCTCGATGTGCTTCGGAACAGAAATATTCCTATGGTGATTGCGACTTCAGGCGACAGGGAGTTACTGACAGCAGCTCTCGAACGCAACAACGTAGCAGAATACTTCTCCCGAATCTTCACGTGCACAGAACTTCACACCGATAAACGGCATCCCTTCATCTTCACGGCGTGTGCTGAGTTTCTGGGGCTTGTTCCCGAGAGCGTTGCAGTCTTCGAGGACGCGTTATTTGCCCTCGATGCGGCCAAGAATGCGGGGTTCATGACGTTCGGGGTTGAGGACAAATACAGTGCAAACGACAGAGAACGCATTATACGCACAGCAGATTATTACATCACAGACTGGAGGAAGATTGACATTGAGGACGGCATTAACGATAGCAGGCAGTGATTCATCAGGCGGAGCGGGCATTCAGGCGGACATAAAGACGATGGCAATGAACGGCGTTTACGCAATGAGCGCGGTTACTGCCCTTACAGCACAGAACACTACGGGTGTCTTCGGCATAATGGAGTCGTCGCCGGAGTTCTTGAGGGCGCAGATTGATGCGGTGTTCGGGGACATTTTCCCTGACACAGTCAAAACCGGCATGGTCTCAAGCTCGGCACTTATTCACGTAATCGCGGACTCCCTCAAGCATTATGACGCGCGGAATGTTGTTGTTGACCCCGTCATGGTCTCGACGAGCGGCGCAAAACTCATAGCTGATGACGCAGTGAAGACCCTCGCAGAAGAGCTCCTGCCCCTCGCAACGGTAACGACACCGAACATCCCGGAAGCAGAGATACTCTCGGGCATGAAGATTACCGACGAGGCCGGAATGATTGAGTCGGCACGGAAAATCAGTGAACGTTTCGGGTGCGCAGTTCTGGTGAAGGGCGGGCACATGGTCAACGACGCGAACGATTACCTGTTTGACGGCGAGTCCGGCGGGTGGTTCACGGGCAAACGGATAGACACGCGCAACACTCACGGCACGGGCTGTACCCTCTCGAGCGCAATTGCCTCTAACCTCGCGAAGGGCTATTCACTGAGTGAGGCTGTCAGAGTCGCGAAAGAGTACATTTCCGGCGCGCTGGGAGCCGGGCTGGACTTGGGGCAGGGATGCGGGCCGATGATGCACAACTTCAACCTTTCAGGAAAGTTCTCGCAGAGCAGGGGAATCGTCAGCAGGCTCATGGACTCCGTCGCCGACATCTGGCCTGAGTACAACAATCATCCCTTCGTCAAGGGAATGGAGACAGGTACGCTTGACCCCGCAAAGTTCAGGTACTATATCATTCAGGATTACCACTACTTGAACGAGTACAGCAAGGTTTTCGCGCTCGGTGCGGCAAAGGCGAAATCTCTCGGGACAATGCAGCTCTTCTCGTCGGTCATCGAGGCAATCGCCAATGTTGAGATGGACGTTCACAGGGGCTACATGGGGAAGCTCGGTGTCTCGCAGGAGGAGATTGACCGTACGGCACGGCATCCCGCGAACTTGTCTTACACTTCATACATGCTCCGTGTTGCGTACGAGGAGGAAGAGCCCGAAATCTTGGCCGCAATCCTGTCATGTGCACTGAGCTATGAGGACATCGCAAAGGCAATCGTCAAGAACAGCCCCGACTCCGTTAAGCACGAACTTTACGGCCACTGGATAGCAACGTATTCCGGCGAAGTGTACTGCGGGCACAACAGGGTGCTTGTGTCTGCCTTCGAGAAAGCGGCGGAGAACTACACGGACGCTCAGATAGAGCACCTGTGCGAAATCTTCAGAGCCTGTTCGCTCTACGAGATGGGCTTCTGGGACATGGCGGAGAATCACTGATGCGCTGGGTTATTGTCGGAGGCTCGGAGATTCGCAACTACGGGCTGATGAGGAGCTGTCTCCGTGATGATGATTATCTCGTGTACTGCGACTGCGGGCTGAAGCATCAGGAAGGATTAAGGGTAAAGCCTTCGCTCATAATCGGCGACTTCGACTCCCACGAGAAGCCGGAGGATTTGCGCAATGTTATCGTTCTCCCTGTAGTCAAGGACGACACGGATACCATCTTTGCGGTCAAGGAAGGAATCAGGAGGGGATATGATGACTTTCTCCTTCTTGGGGTTACGGGCGGACGGCAGGATCACAATCTCGGCAACATTTACGCTCTGCTGTACCTGGCCAAGCGCAACAAGACAGCAACAATCATCGATGACTACTCGGAGATACGGATAATCACTGCAGGAGAGACCGTGAAGGTCAAAGCTGGCTGGCGGTTCTTTTCCCTCCTGAACATCGCAGGGACAGCGCGCGGAATCACAATCGGGGGCGCAAAGTACAACCTAGACGGTGCGGAGATACTCCCTGAATACCAGTACGGCATCAGCAACGAAGTACTTGGTGATGAAGCAATTGTGAGCCTCAGGGAAGGGAATCTTCTTCTTGTGCTGGTTAGGAACATTGCAAATTGTGATACAATTCACGGTTAATTATCCATGAAAGGACTTGAAATTTTTACCATGCCCAAATTAAGCGACAGGGTAGGAACATTCACGGACTCCGTAATCCGCCGCATGACCCGCATCTGCAACAAGTACGGAGCAATCAACCTCTCTCAGGGTTTTCCTAATTGGGATCCTCCGATTGAGATGATGGACTCGCTTTCCGAGACAGCACACAAAGGCCCGCACCAGTACGCAATCACCTTCGGAGCAAAGAACTTCCGCGATGCAGTCTGCGCGAAACAGAGCAAGGCAATCGGGCGTGAGATTGACCCCGAGACCGAGATAGTAATCACCTGCGGAAGCACCGAAGCAATGATGGCCGCAATGATGACCATCTGCAACCCCGGCGATAAAGTTATGGTGTTCTCGCCCTTCTACGAGAATTACGGTGCTGACTCGATTCTTTCGGGCGCGTCGCCTATCTACATTCCGTTAGTTCCTCCAACGTACGACTATGACATCAACCTTATCGAGGACGGCTTCAAGCAGGGAGCAAAAGCTATCGTAATCTGCAACCCCTCGAACCCTTGCGGAAAGGTCTTCACCGAGAAGGAATTAATGGAGATTGGTGCTCTTGCAGTGAAGTACGATGCGTTCATCATCACCGACGAGGTTTACGAGCACATAGTCTTTGACCCGTACAAACATGTTTACGCTTCCGGCCTTCCGGGAATGTTCGACCACGTAATCACCTGCAATTCCCTGTCCAAGACGTACTCAATCACCGGCTGGCGTTTGGGCTACCTTATCGGGCCTGCAGATGTTGTTGACGGAGCAAGGAAGGTTCATGACTTCCTGACTGTCGGAGCAGCAGCACCCCTGCAGGAAGCGGCAGTAAAAGCGTTCATGCTTCCGCCGGAGTACTACGAGGGGCTGAAGGCCAAGTACACGAAGCTCCGCAACAGATTCCTTGAGGGGCTCGATGAAGCGGGGCTGAAGCACAACATTCCGCAGGGCTCGTATTTCGTGATGGTGGATGTGAGCGACTATCTTGCGCTTCCGCAGTTCAAGGGCTGGACTGACCTCGAGTTCTGCGAGTGGGTAATCAAGAACATCGGCGTTGCGGCCGTGCCGGGCTCGAGCTTCTTCCGCGAACCCATCAACAACCTTATACGCTTCCATTTTGCGCGCACTGAGGATGTTCTCGAGGAAGCCATAAAGAGGCTTCGCAAGATGGGAGACCTCCTGAAGTAGTTAATGAGCATACTAATAGCTATGAGCGGGGGCGTTGACAGCAGCGTCTCCGCTTATTTGTGCACACAGAGGCACGACATCTGCAGGGGGGCAACAATGCTCCTCTACCTGAACGAGGCACTAGGCATCTCATCGCGTCATCCGTGCTGTTCCCGTGAAAACATCGTTGACGCTAAGGCAGTGTGCGATGTTCTGGGGATTGAGCACGAGGTCTTGAACTACATGCAGGACTTCGAGGACAGAGTCATTAGGAAGTTCGTGAACGTCTACGAGTCCGGCGGGACACCGAATCCGTGCATAGACTGCAACAGGTTCATGAAGTTCGACGCAATGCTGAGGCACGCAGAGGATAAGATAGCGACGGGACATTATGCGCGAATAGAGAGGGACGCATCAGGAAGATACATGCTTCGGAAAGCCGCAGACCTTGCGAGGGATCAGAGCTATGTGCTGTACACTCTGACGCAGGAACAGTTAGCCCGCACGGAATTTCCGCTTGGAGGAATGACTAAGCCGGAGGTGAGAGATATAGCCGCTTCGTTGGGCTTCACCAACGCAAGGAAGCACGACTCGCAGGATATATGCTTTGTGCCTGACGGGGATTACGGGAGGTTCATCGAGGAGTACACGGGAAGGGTTTACCCATCAGGTAACTTTGTGGACACGGCGGGAAACGTCTTAGGTACGCACAGAGGAGTGATTCACTACACTGCGGGACAGCGCAAGGGGCTCGGTGTTGCGGCGGAAGCACGGCTCTACGTTGCCGCTCTTGACCCTTCACGGAACACTATAACCCTTGCACGCGAGAACGAGGAGAGCTTGTACGCGCGGGGTGTCATTGTGCGGGGAATAAACCTGATTGCGTTCGGCCAAGTGCCGGAGAACTTCAGGGCGGGCGTGAAGACGAGGTACAGGCAGAAGGAGATTCCGTGCGTCGTGAACCAGACGGGCAGTGATGAGCTGGTGATAGAGTTTGCGGAGAGACAGAGGATGCCCGCAGTCGGACAGGCGGCAGTGATTTATGACGTGGATTATGTGATTGGCGGAGGAACTATAACAAAGATGCTTGCATAACAATTCCTCTTGAAGTCTGCTATAATCTCAGCAAATTTCCACGAAAGATATATTTATGCTCATGAAGAAACGTAGAATGCTGATAAGAATCTCTATATCTGTTGCAAGTCTGCTGGCATTAACCGTAACTTTAGTTAAGATAGAGCAGATTGATATAGGCAAGGTTATAGACAAGTTTATTCTTAACATAGGCGGAACTGTTATCTTGAATCATGACTCTAAAGAGGATACATCGGGAGAAAAAGCACCTGCTGACAAATCATCTGCCGATAATTGTTTTACACCGAGAGTATTATCAGGGGATAAGAAACCTGAAACTACACCTGCGTCCTCAGAAGCCGTAAAAGGCAGCATGTCTCAAGATGATTCTATCCTGCAAAACGGTATTCCTAATACCGGGTACTTGGCTGCTCCGCACAGTACAGCTCTGCGTACATTCACGTTAGATTATCCCGGCGCAGTTAATATAGTGTTCCGTCCTTCAGATAAGGATACAGCCTCCTACAAGCTGACGGTTCGGGGTGCTTCAAATGCTGTCCTCATGCAGAAGAACATAGACGGTGAATCCCGCTCTTGCAACACAGGGAACTTGTATCTCCGTGCAGGAACTTACAGAATAGAGGTTGCGAGGCTGTATTCATGGAGCGGGAAGCCTTATACCCTCACCGTAAATGCATCTCATGCTGTGAACACTGAAGAAGAGACCAATGACACCATCAGTACAGCTAATGTGATTCCGCTGAACGAGAATATCAGAGCCTCAACAGGGACAAGGAACGACATCGATTATTTCACTTTTACTCTGGACAAGACTGCTTCAGTGTGCCCTCATCTTGAATTTGAACCGGTCAAAAATTACAGCCTGAAGCTTTATGAATTAGTAGTCGAGGATATTAACGGGACAGAGAGTGAGCGTTTCATTTTCAGGGGAGATGCGAGGACATCGAAAACAGTAAAGCCTTTCATTTTGCGTGAGGGAACGTATATAATACCTTTATCGCGTGTAGAAGACAAAAATATTGAGCTCGGACTGCATGAATATACTCTGCGAGTCTCGGCTCAGGAATTAATGTAAACCATTAGGAGGAGTTATCATGAAGAAGCTGTTTGCTGTAATGCTGGTCGTGGCGGTAGTTTTCGTTGCGGCATCTGCGTGGCCTGATGACGGCTCAAAGATAACGTTTGATAACGTTACGTTCAGCAAGCCCTACAAGATTAAGGGTTATGCTACAGTTACGTTGCTAGGCTTCAAATTTATTGAAGCATTTGCTCAATGGGAAGATGGCAAAGCAGGCTCAATAAAAAAAGGCGGGGCATGGTGTGATAACAAGAATGTTATTTTTGCTGAAAAACTACGTGAGGCTTGGCTTGATATTTACGTGAACTGTGCCTTACATGCAAGTGGACAAGAGTCAGATTTTGCATGGCTAAAAGCGGATATACTTAATTTACAGAAAGAGAAGACAAGTTTTATGAAAGATATTGCTGTTAATGTAATATACAATGATGAATACGAATTTGACGGCTGGGTTAGACAATTCAACTATGACTACAGTAAAGCAGAAATCTACGTACTTGGAGAAACATCAATAGGCTGGCCTGTATGTCTGAGTCCAGTTGACGAAATGCCAATTGCTCCGATGTATAAAGGGCATTATGCTTTCGGCTGTACTCTCCCGAATTTCGTAGTCGAGGACAAGGACTCCCCTCTCAGAATGGAAATCACTATCGGCGGGCACAAACTCACCTACAATATCCGCTGACAACAAACACAATCCCCCTCTTTGCAACATGAGGGGGAAACGTCCCCTTAATCTGCACGTTCGCATTCCTTGCAAAAAATCAGCACCCCCCGAATCGCTTCAGGAGGTGCCGCAAAAAATTCCAGCTTTGAGCTTTTAGCCCATCGTGTCCCAGCTCTGGCCTTCCTCGATCTGGTCGCTGCCAGTCAGGTAAAGCTCCTTCGGCACTCCGGCCACAACGATTCCCGACTTCGGGTCAACGTAGTAGTTCTTCGCGTCAAGCTCGGGGTCTTCGCCGATGACTGTCCCGTCAGGGATAATGTTATGCCCGTCGATGATTGCCCTCTTGATGCGGCAGTTGCGCCCTATCACCACGTCGTGTCCGATGATGCTCTCCTCTACGACGCTTCCCGCCTGAATGAGGCAGTTGCGCGCAAGAACAGAGTTCGTTACGTCCGCGCCGAAGATACGGCTTCCTTCGCTCAACATTACCCTGTCAATGTTGACTGAATGCCCGCTGTCAGGATAGCAGTACGAAGGTGGATCTCCGTAGGATACTGTTCTAATCGGCCACATCGGGTTATAGAGCGTCATCTCTGACTCGTGCCCGATAAGCTCCATGTGTGCCTTCCAGTACGCAAACAGCGTCCCTACGTCGCGCCAGTAAGGCTTGTCCGTCCTCCACTGGTGGATGAGCTCCGTCTCCGCGTTCGGGTGAGGCAGCATGTTCGTCGAGAAGTCGTAGGCGCAGACCTTCATTCCGTGCTCGACGAGGTCGGGGATAATGTCCTTGCCGAAATCGTGGTGCGTCTCTTCCTTCATTGCGTCGTCGTCAAGGGCTTCCTCGAGGACTTTGCGCTCAAACACGTAGTTACCCATCGACACATACGAGAATCCGGGACGGCCAGGAATCTCGGGCGGGTTCTTCGGCTTCTCCTGGAACTCGATGATACGGCCGTTCTTGTCCGTCTTGATGCACCCGAACTCCGTTGCTTCCTCGACAGGCACAACGTTCGCCGCTATCGTTACGTCGGCGTGCTGTGCCATGTGGTACGCTATCATCTGGTCAACGTCCATCTTGTAGATGTGGTCGGCCGCGAAGATACATACCCTGTCAGCCCTGTAGCGGGTGATCATGTGCTTGGCCTGATAGACCGCGTCCGCTGTGCCCTGGAACCAGTGCTCGCCGCTCCACATCTGAGCCGGAATTGTTGTTACGAAGAAGTCCCGGCCTCTCATAGCTCCGCCGAACTGCCAGCCGCG